>SCVU01000710.1 GCA_004296785.1 Planctomycetota bacterium | reverse complement strand
GCCGGTGCTGTTGCACGAGATGAGCTGGTTCGTGCTCGACGTGCAGGTCGCGCCGCTGCCTTCACGCGGCGGATTGCGGCCCAAGGACCAGGAGCGGCGCGAGCGGATGGTCGAGCTCGAAGGTCGGCGCAGGAGCGGCTCGACCGAGGCAGTCGGCAAGTGCTTCGCGAACGTGGCGCCGCTGCTCGCGCCAGGCGCGCCCGGAATGCTGCGCACCGATCAGAAGAAGACCTACGTGCGCCTGAAGCAGAAGCTGCTGCCGCAACAGCTGCTGCACGTGCGGATCTCGTCGACGGAGGCACGCGGATTGGACAACCCGCTGTTCCGCATCAACACGACGCTGGCGATGATGCGCGATGGCGCATCGCGACTCGTGCGGCGTACGTGGGGCGCGTCGAAGCTGCGCGAGCAGCTCGAGAAGCACCTGTGGATCTGGGTCGTCTATCGCAACTACGTGCGGCGGATGATCAACCGGAGCCCGAGGACGTCGGCCGCGAGCCTGCTCGGGCTATTCGCGACGATGCTGCCGCTGAATGACCTGCTCGGCTTGGTGCCCCAATTCCGGTCGGACCCCCCGGGGGTCCGCACAGCCAGCTAGACCAGAGTCCCTACCAGGCCGCCGGGTCGTTCGGCAGACCCGCTTCGTGCCGCGCAAACTCGATCGCCAACCCCGCCTTGTCCGCCGACAGCCGGTTGTACCGCACCAGCCGCCCACTGAGCTTGCGCGACGTACCGTCGGGCTGCTCGATCTCGACCTCGACCTGCAGCTCGGACGTGCTGAACAGCAGCACGCCCATCCCCGACAGGTTCTCGGTCTGCCCGCCAAACTGCTGCGCGGGCATGCGGATGGTGAGCGGACCGCGCCACGGCGTGCGTTCGAAGCGGCGGCGGTCTTCGGGATTCGACGAACTAGCGGCGGAGTCGGTCATCGGGGGGACGCGGCGGTGCGCGCGTGTCCTTGTCGACGCGATCTGCGAGTTCCTTGAACGCGTCTGTCCTCCGCGGCGAGCACGCACGGCGCGCGGTCCGATTTCGAGCCGCGCGCGCAAGTCGTTTCGGACTGAGCGGTTGTACGAGCTCCGCGCGCGACGGCACGCGCCTCGCCAAGGCGCGGCCCGCTCCCCCACGAGCTTCGAACCCCGCTAGGAGTCCGCCATGATCCCCATGCTCCGCCACTTCGCTCTGTTCACGATCCTCGGCCTCGGCGCGCTCGCCGCTCCGGCGACGGCGCAGGGGCTCGCGCTCGGACTGCACAAGCAACTCGGCAAGCAGGTCGACCTCGAGCTGCGCTACGTCGTCGGTCGCCCTGGGTACGCGTACGGGCACGGCCGCGGCGGGATGCAGCAGTGGGTGCCGGGTCACTACGCGTGCGTCGAGCAGCGCTACTGGGTGCCCGGTACGTGCGAGCAGGTGTGGGTGCCGGCGCGCTACGAGCTCGACTACGACCCCTGCGGGCGCGCGTACCGCCGCCTGGTTTGCGCGGGCCACTGGCAGACGATCGAACAACCGGGCCACTGGGAAACGCGCGAGGTGCGCCAGTGGGTCGAAGGGCACTGGGAGGTCCGTCACGTTCGTGGTTAGGGGGACGCAGGCCTAGGAAGCTGCCCACGAACACCTCCCACGCGGCGGAGCGGACGATGAGTCCGCTCCGCCGATCTCATTTGGTCGATCTCATTTGGTCGATCTCATTTGGTCGAACG
Source organism: Planctomycetota bacterium (assembly GCA_004296785.1). Lineage (GTDB taxonomy): Bacteria > Planctomycetota > UBA1135 > UBA1135 > GW928-bin9. The sequence continues at coordinate 1,887 of SCVU01000710.1, read as the reverse complement.
CATCTAGCCGAACGCATCTAGCCGAACGCAATCGGCCGAGGTCAGTCGGCCGAGCTCAGTGCAGCGAGCTCACTGCACTGAGCTCACTGCACTGAGCACGCTGCACCGAGCTCATTCCAGCGTGCTCAATCGGCCGAGCTCACTGGACCGAGTTCACTGGACCGAGTTCACTGGACCGAGTTCACTCGACCTAGTTCACTCGACCGAACTCACTCGACCGAACTCACTTGACCGGAGCGCTCCAAACCGGAGGCTGCGGCGCGGGAACGGGCAGGCGCCGCGCATGCCAATTCCCCTCCTCGTCGCGCTCGAGCGCATGGCTCGCGCCGAACGCCGCGAGCCGCTGATCGCGCTCGGCGCCGGGCTCGCCGGCCGCGGCCGCATCGATCAGCGCGCGCAGCTCGCGGTGCAGCGACGTGTCCAATGACGACGGCGCGAACGCGCCGGGCAGCACCGCGCGGCGCGCGTGGAACGGGACCAGCGAGGCGTGCTGCGGCGCGAAGACGGCCGCCGGATGCGCGGCGCCCGCGGCCGGCCACGCGCCGCGCTCGCCGTCGGCCTCGCGCAGCGCGCGCAGCGCGGTGAGCAGGCCGGCGTCGGCGGCGCCCGTGCAGCGCGACGCGAGCGCAGCGGACCCGCCGAGCACGAGGAGCGCGACGCACGCGCGCCAGCGCACGGCCGCGACGCACGCGGCGAGCAGCGGGCATGCCGCGAGCCAGATCTGCGGGCCCGGCGCGACGATGCCGTGCCGGAGCGGCACGAGCGCGCCGTCGAGCGCCAGCAGCGCGACGGCCCCGCCGAGCGGCAGGAGCCCGCGCACGAGCGGACGCTCTTCGATGCCGCGGCGGAACAGGAACAGCGCGATCCCGTGCCCCGCGCCGATCCCGAGCGGCAGCGCGAGCCACGCGGTCGACAGCGCCTGGAGCGTGCCGGGCCGCAGCAGGTTCCACGGGCTCGCGCGCGCCGGGATCAGCAGCACGAGCGCCCAGGCCAGCGCGTGCAGCACGGCGGCGCGGTGCAGGTCGCGCGCGCTCGCGCCGCGCGCGCGCGCCGCGCGGGTCGCGAGCCACGCGTGCGCGACGAGCAGCACCGGCCACGCCGACAGCGACAGGAACAGCGCGAGGCCCGCGAGCCCGCCGGAGAACACGCTGCCGAGCACGCGATCGAAGTCGCTGCTGGAGCGGACGCCCCACGTGAAGCTCGCGACCGACAGCAGCGCGAGCAGCGTCGCCGGCGCTCCGGGGTGCAGCTCGCCCGCGAGCGCGCCCGGCGTCCACAGTGCGGCGAGCAGCGCCGCGAACAGCGCGTCGCGCCGCGCGAGCAGCTGGCGCGCGAGCGCGAAGACCGCGCCGACGCACAGCGCGCCGAACAGCGGCGGCAGCGCGACCGCGAGCCACTCGGGCGCGCTCGCCCCCGCACTGCTCGCCACCGCACCGCTCGCTCCCGCACCGCTCGCCTCCGCACCGCTCGCCTCCGCACCGCTCGCCCCCGCACCGCTCGCGCCGGCGCCGCGCGCACTGGCGCCGCGCGCACTGGCGCCGCTCGCACTAGCGCCGCGTGCCGGTGCGCCGCTTGCCGGTGCGCCGCTCGCCGCATCGAGACGCCAGCCGGCGAGCTGCAGTGCGAGCGCGACGGCGCCCGGCAGGCCCGGCGCGTCGCGCGCGATGTCGCCGAGCGGATGGAACAGCGCGCGATCGAAGAGCAACAGCTCGTTCTGCGCGAGCGCGACCTCGACGGCGCGCAGCTCGAGGCACGTGCGCTCGTCGCACAGCAATAGCTGCGGCGCGCCCGCGGCGCGCTGCTCGGCGCTGGCGAGCAGTCCGCACAGCGGCACGCAGCGCAAGGCCAGCGCCAGCAGCACGACGGCCGGCAGCACCAGGGCCGGCA
>SCVU01000709.1 GCA_004296785.1 Planctomycetota bacterium | reverse complement strand
GACCGCGTCGCCGAGCTCCGCGAACGGCCCGCGCGCGCGCCGACCGCGCGGGCGCGAGCGGCCGTCCTGCGCCTGCGCGAACACCTGCGCGGACGCGACGGGCTTGCCTTCGCCGTCGATGATCGTGCCGCGCACGACGCCGCCGGACTCGAGCTCGACGATCACGCCCTTCGTCGCGGCGCCGGCCTTGACCTCGATGTCGGACACGGTCTTCGGCGGATAGCCGGGCGCTTCGAACACGAGCGTCTGCTTGCCCGGCTCGATCGCCGGCACGACGAAGCGGCCGCTCGGATCCTCGACCCACTGGCCGCCGGTGAACGGATTCATCGCGCCGGGTCCGCCGCTCTCGGTGTCGATGCGGCCGCCGCCGCTGATCGAGAACTCGGTGATCGGCTCGGCCTTCTCGGCGTCCATCACGACGCCCTCGATCGAGCCGCCGCGCGACAGCACGACCTCGATCTCCGCGCCGTCCTGCTGCGGATCCCAGCGCTTGTTCTTGAACGCGAAGCCGGTCTTGAAGAAGTCGATGCGGTGCGGCGGATCGCCGGCGAACGCGCCGGCGACGAAGCGGCCCTCGTCATCCGTGCGCGGGAAGTCGAAGCCCTCGACGGCCTGCGTCAGCAGCGGCGCGAGCGTCAGGTCGAACTGCAGCGACTCCCAGTCGACGAGGTCCCAGCGCACGAGCACGCCCGCGACCGGCGCGCCCGCCGCGTCGACCACGCGGCCCTTCACGAGCGGACCTTCCTTCAACACGATCACCGCGGCCTCGACCGACTGCGCGTCGGCCGCGCGCAGCGGCGGCGCCTTGCCGCCGACGTGCCGATCGGCGATCGCGAGCACGTCGAACTCGCCCGGCGGCGCGTTGACGAGTTCGTAGCGTCCGTTCGCGTCGCTGACCGCGTGCGTCGCGCGCAGGATCTCCTCCGCGAAGTGCACGTCGCGCAAGCCGCGCGGGATCGCGCCGACGTGCGCGCCCGCCAGCGGCCGCGGCTCGCCGCCGTCGAGCGCGGCGCTCTTCACCGTGCCGCGCACGCGCACGCCGGCGCGCGCGGTGAGCTCGACCTCGAGATCCTCCCCGGCCTTGACCTCGAGGTCGACGAGGTGCGACACGCACAGCGTCGGCGCCATCGCCGACAGGTCGTAGCCGGTGCCCGCCGCGACGCCGCTGAAGCGGAACGCGCCGTCGGCATCGGTCTCGGTCTCGAGGTAGCGCAGATCGCCGCTGCGCGCGGAGCTGATGATCGCGCCGGCGCCCTGGAACAGCGCGACCTGCACGCCGCTCGCCGCGCGGCCGTCCGCGCGCACGACGCGGCCGAGCACGCGGCCGCCGGAGCGCACGAGCACGTCGACGGGTCCGCCGGAGCCCGACGCGAGCACGCGCACTTGCTGCGGCGCCGCGGGCACGTGGCGCGCGGCGCGCGCCTCGAGGTAGTAGTTGCCCGAGCGCACGCCGTCGAAGGCGAAGCGGCCGCCGCCGTCGGAGCCCGTCGTCGCGATCGGCTGCACGCGCTGCGGCCAGTCGGGATTGACCTTCGCGGCGCGCAGCATCCGCCCGACGAGGTTCACGCCGGCCGGCGGCAGCGCCCACAGATCGACGCGCGCGCCCGCGACGCCGGCGCCGCTCTTCTCGTCGACGACGCGGCCCTCGAGCCGGCCCGGACCGGGCAGGCGCACGCCGGCCGGGATCGGGATGCCGTCGCTCGCGACGACGAACTTCGGCTCGATCGACGCGCGCGTCGCGGCGTCGTCGTCCGCGCCGACCGCGCTGCCTTCGAGCGCCGCGACGGCCGGCCCACCCGGCGCGAGCGGCCCGCTCGGCGCAGGCGCCGAACCCGCGCGCAGGAACAGCCACGCGAGCGCGCCGATCAGGATCAGCGTGCCGGCGACGAGGAACGGGGCGACGGAACGACGGGACTCGGGGGCAGCGCTCATGCAGGCTCGGCGGGGGGAACCCCATCGTAGCGACGGGGTGGGGCGGGGCGGCGCCCCGCCTGCGCACGGACGCGCCCGCCATTCCCGGTCGCGTCAGAGCCAGCCGCGCGCGGCGAGCTCGCGCAGGACCTCCGGCAGCACCGCATCGAACGGCCGCGGCGACCAGCCGAGTTCCTCGCGCGCGCGGCGCGCGTCGAAGCAGAAGTGCCGGCCGAGCAGGCGCAGCGCCTGCGGCGTCGCGAGCTCGAGCGGGCGCACGCGATCGACGAGCGCGGCCCCGGCGCAGACCGCAGACCACGCGAGGCGGCCGGTCTCGAGCTGTGGCACGCGCACGCCGAGCAGGCCGCCGACGCGCCGGTACAGGTCCGCGATGCTCAGATTCGATTCGGTCAGCAGGTAGCGGCGGCCCGCGCGCCCGCGCTCGAGCGCGCGCAGAATGCCGTCGGCGACGTCGCCGACCGACACGACGGCCAGGCTGCCCGGCGGCACCAGCGGAGGCAGCTCGCGCCGCGCGATCCGCTGCAGCAGGCGATTCGAGTTCGACGGGCGCGAGCCGACGCCGTGGATCACGCCGGCATTCACGACGCGGGC
>SCVU01000708.1 GCA_004296785.1 Planctomycetota bacterium | reverse complement strand
ACGCCGCGTGCGCCGCGGCGTCGAGGGCCGGTGCGGATGCGGGCGTCGGAACCGCCGCCGGAGCGGGAGCGGGCGGTTCCTGGAGCAGGAGCGTGGCGACGAGCGCTAGGCCGGCAAGCATGGCGGGTCGAGCGTACGCGCGGTCGGTGCGCTCTGCTAGTTTCGCGCGCCGATGACCGCCGCGAGCCCCTCCGACCCGCTGTTGTTCGAGCGCGCGCCGCTGTGCGCGCTGGTCGGCGTCACGGGCAGCGGCAAGACCGCGCTCGGCCTCGAGATCGCGCGCGCGGCCGGCGCGGAGGTGCTCTCGCTCGACTCGATGCTCGTCTACCGCGGCCTGGACGTCGGTACTGCCAAGCCGACCGCCGCCGAGCGCGCGCTCGTGCCGCACCACCTGATCGACCTCGTCGACGCGCGCGAGCGCTTCGACGTGTCGCGCTACCTCGTCGCGGCGCGCGCGGCGCTCGCATCGATCGAGCAGCGCGGCGCGCGCGCGCTGTTCGTCGGCGGGACCGCGCTGTACTTGCGCGCGCTCACGCACGGGCTGTTCGCGGGACCGGCGCACGATCCCGCGCTGCGCGCCGAGCTCGAGCGGCACGCGCGCGACGTCGGACCCGAGCGGCTGCACGCGCAGCTCGCGCACGTCGATCCGCAGAGCGCGGCGCGGCTGCACGCGAACGATGCGAAGCGCGTCGTGCGCGCGCTCGAGGTGTGGCGGCAGACCGGACGCGCGCTGTCGGAGCTGCAGCGCGAGTGGGGCAGCGGCGCGGGTCGGCCGCGGCGCCTGGTCGGACTGCGCATCGATCCGGCCGAGCTCGACCAGCGGCTCGTCGCGCGCGCGGAGGCGATGCTCGACGCCGGTTGGATCGACGAGGCGCTGCGCGCACAGGCGAGCGGCGTCGGGGTGAGCGCGATGCAGGCGCTCGGCTACGCGGAAGTGCTCGAGCTCGCGCGCGGCGGCCTCACGCGCGCGCAGTGCGTGCAGCGCGTCGCGCAGCGCACGCGGCAGTTCGCGCGGCGGCAGCGCACGTGGCTGCGCAAGTTCCCCGAGGTGCTGTGGCTCGACGCGCCGCGCTCCGAAAGCGAGCGAGCGCACGCCGTCGGGCATGCGCTCGCGCATTTCGGCTGGCAGCGCGCGTGACGCGCCCGCAGCGGAACTCGAGTACTCGTTAGTACTTGCGGTACGACCGGAACTGATCCGGGTGCGGCACGCCGCCGTGGCCCTTGGTCTCGGCCGGCGGTTGCGGCCAGCCGTCGCCCGCGGCGACGAGGCCCGTGACGTCCTCGACCACGTCGAGCGTCGAGTCCGCGACGAGGCGGATCGTCATCTGGCCGAGCGTCCCGAAGCCCTGCGCGGTCGTCAGGATGACCTCGCGGCCGATCGCCGCGAAGTGACCCCAGACCGGCGCGCCGGTGTACGGCCAGTCGTTCGACTCGGCCGCCATCTGCATCCACGGGTTGGTCGGGTTGTCGTTGTTGAAGTGCCGGCGCCAGGTCCACGCGAAGTCGCGCGTCTGCTTCGCGGCGAACTCCTCGCCCGACCCGTCCTTGTCCTGCCGGTACCCGAACAGGTGGTACTTCGTGCGGGGGCCGAGCGAACCCGGGTTCCAGTGGCTGTAGTAGTCGGGCGACGGCGAGCTCTGGCAGCCGGTGGCGACGAGCGCGGCCGACGCGACGACGAGCAGGGAGCGGACTTGGAGGACGTTCATGGGGTCCGTGAGGGGGGGAGCGTGCGCAGGGGACGGATCTAGCCGCCAGCCGGGCGCAGGTTGCGCTCGGGTCGCCTCGGTGATTGCGCGGGAGTCTACTTCCAGGTACCTAGGGGGTCAACGAGCCGTCCGGGGCGCTCCGGGGGCACCGGGAGGCCCGCAACGAGCTCCGCGACCGCCCGATGACCGCCGATCCGATCCCGACCGCCGCCCCCGCGAGCTCCAGCCGGCCGTACCGCGCTCCGACCGGGATGCGCGACGTGCTCCCCGAGCAGATCCCGGCCTGGGAGCGGCTTGAAGCGACCGCGCGGCGGCTCGCGCACGGCTGCGGCTACCGCGAGATCCGCCCGGCGCTGCTCGAGGAGACGCGGCTGTTCACGCGCTCGGTCGGCGAGGTCACGGACATCGTGCAGAAGGAGATGTTCACGCTCGCGCGCGGCGAGGACTCGTTCTCGCTGCGGCCCGAGGGCACGGCCGGCACCGTGCGCGCGTACCTCGAGGCGCAGTACCACAAGCAGGCGCCGTTCCAGAAGCTCTTCTACATCGGCCCGATGTTCCGCTACGAGCGGCCGCAGAAGGGGCGCGAGCGGATGTTCACGCAGTTCGGCGTCGAGTGCATCGGCTCGACCGATCCGCGGCTGGACGCCGAGGCGATCGACCTCGCCGCCGGGTTCTTCGAGGCGCTGGGGATCCCGCGGGCCGACGGCGCGGGCGGCGGGCTCGAGGTGCGCGTGAACTCGATGGGCGACGGCGGCGATCGCGATCGCTACCGCGATGCGGTGCGCGCGTTCCTCGCGCCGACGATCGACCAGCACTGCGAGCTGTGCCGCTCGCGCTTCGAGAAGAACCCGCTGCGCGTGCTCGACTGCAAGAACCCGAAGTGCCAGGAGCTCAACGCCGGCGCGCCGCGCATCCTCGACTTCCTGTCCGACGAGAACCGCGCGCACTTCGACGCGGTGCGCGCGAGCCTCGCGGACCTCGGTCGCGACAGCCGCGTCGATCCGGGCATCGTGCGCGGACTCGACTACTACACGCGGACGGTGTTCGAGCTGCACTACCCGAAGCTCGGTGCGCGCAGCGCGCTGTGCGGCGGCGGTCGCTACGACCACCTCGTGCGCGATCTCGGCGGGCCGGACCTCGGCGCGGTCGGGTTCGCGATCGGTTTCACGAGCACGTTGATCGTGCTCGAGGAGCTCGGCCTGCTCGGCGCGATCGCGGCGCAGCCCGCGGACGTGTACGTCGCCGCGCTCGACGCGTCGCTCGCGCGCGAGGCGCTCGTGCTGTGCGGCGAGCTGCGCCGCGGCGGCGTGTCCGCGGTGTTCGATGCCGAGGGCCGCGGGCTCAAGTCGCAGTTCAAGCAGGCGGACAAGGGCCGCCACCCGCTGGTCGTCGTGCTCGGCCCCGACGAGCACGCGCGCGGCGCGGTGCAGTTGAAGCACATGGCGCGCGGCGAGCAACGCGAAGTGCCGCGCGGCGAGCTGGTCGCGGCCGCCCGCGCCGCGCTCGCGCCGTGACCGCGCACGCCGCGCGCGCCGTGCTCGCTGCGCGTGCTTCGCGCGCGGAGCGCCTCGGCGTCTACGGCGGGTCCTTCGATCCGGTGCACCGCGCGCACCTGTGGGTCGCGCGCACCGCGCAGCAGGCGTTCGCGCTCGACCACGTCGCGTGGATCCCGGCCGCGCGGCCGCCGCACAAGCCGGGCGTCGAGCTCGCGGCGGGCGCCGACCGGCTCGCGATGCTCGAGCTCGCGCTCGACGGCGAGCCGGCCTGGAGCACGTGGTCGGTCGAGCTCGAGCGCGATGGACCTTCGTACACGGTCGACACGCTGCGCGAGCTCGCGCGCGTGCGCGGCCACGCGCGCGGGCTGCACCTGATCCTCGGCGGCGACAACCTCGCGCTGTTCCCGCGCTGGCGCGAGGTCGGCGCGCTGCTCGAGCTCGCGCAGCCGATCGTCGTCGCGCGGCGCGCCGCGGCGCGCGCGGCGCTCGACGAGCTGCGCGCGAGCCTCGCGCCGCCGGCGTTCGCGCGGCTCGAGGCGGGCTTCCTCGACGTCGAGCCCGTCGATCTGTCGGCGACCGAGCTGCGCGCGCGGATCGCCGCGGGCGCGGACGTGTCCGCCGATCTGCCGCCGGGCGTGGCGGCGCACATCCGCGCGCGCGGGCTGTACCGCGCGAAGCCCGGGGAGCGGCGGTGAACGACGCGCTCGCGGTCGCGCTCGCGTTCGGCGTTTCGTTCGCCGCGTGCGGCGCGCTCGCGTGGCTCGCGCGGCCGCTCGGACTGCTCGACCAGCCCGGCGGCGCGAACGCCGAGCGCAAGCTCGCGCGCACGCCGGTCGCGCTGGTCGGCGGACTGGCGCTCGGGCCCGCGGTCCTCGCGGCGTACCTGTGGCTCGCGCGCTACGGCGACGGCCCGCTGCCGAGCTTCGCGGGCTGGATCGCGGGACCGCGGCTCGCGTGGATCGCGATGCCGTCGGTCGACTGGCGCTTCCTCGCGCTGTTCGCCGCGTTCGTCGTCGGTTGGATCGACGATGCGACGCGCGACGGACTGCGCGTGCTGCCGAAGCTCGCGCTGCAGTCGATTCCGGCCGGCATCGCCGGCGTGCCGCTCGCGCTCGACGGACATCCGCTCGCCGGCGCCGCGTGGTTCGTCGCCGCGCTGTGGGCGATGAACGCGTTCAACACGTTCGACAACTCCGACGGCGCGGCCGGTTGCCTCGCGCTCGTCGCGTTCGCGCTGCCGCTGCCGGCGCTCGCGGCGGCGTGCGCGGGTCTGTTGCCGTGGAATCTCGCGCAGCCCGGGCGAGCGACGAACGGGCGCAAGGTCTACCTCGGCGACGCGGGCAGCCACCTGCTCGGGCTCGCGCTGCTGTTCAACCCGCTCGCGGCGCCGGCGCTGCTCGTGCCCTCGCTCGATCTCGTGCGCGTGTCGATCGTGCGGATGCGCGAGGGGCGCAAGCCGTGGCACGGAGACCTGAAGCACCTCGCGCATCGGCTGCGCGAGCGAGGAATGTCGGCAGCGACCACGTCAGCTCTGCTCGCGGCGATCGCGTCACCTGCGGTGGTAGGCGCGTGGGAATCGAATCGACGCCACAGCGCGACGTGGGCGCTCGCCGGCGCCGCGGCTACGGCGCTCGTGTTCCTGCTCGTCGCTGCGAGAGTCGTTAGTGCTCCCGGTGAATCACGCCGGACTGGCGGTTGAGCAATCGCAGTTGGTCGCGCATGCCGACGGTTGACTATTTCGTCGCCCGGGACATACTCATCATCCTGACTAACCAAAGAGCTGTGCAGGCTAGACATGATCATTCTTGGAAAGATCGTCGCGATCCTCAACGAGAGTCAGGTGCTCGCCAAGGCAGTTCGCCAAGACTCGTGGGTGGGGATGATTCACGGGGATGAGCTTCTCGTGCTCGGCTCGCACCAAGTTGCTCCTGCCCGCGGAGGGGAAGCGCTGCCAGCGGTCATCCACGTTCCAAAAGGCGGCATTGGCTTCGAGGCGCGGCAAGAGGACGCGTCACTTGCCATACTCTCCACGAGCATTCAGCGCCGTCGGATGGCTAGACAGAAGAAGGGCGCGCTCGAGTCCCTGCTTGGTCTTTCAGTCTCTGGAGCAACGACGATTGAGGAATCCCTCCCAACGCGGCGGATGGCGCCAATGCCAACTGAAGGG
>SCVU01000707.1 GCA_004296785.1 Planctomycetota bacterium | reverse complement strand
CATGTGGCGAGCGCAGTAAGGAGCGTGAATCGAGGGTTCATTCGGGTGAGCGCTTGGCGTGGGGGACGGATTCGGGCGCGACAGCGACCGAGGTGGACGGAAGCGGGTGGATGCTCGGGACGTCGCCGATCACGACGAGCACCTGCGCGTCGGCCGGGACCTGCACGCAGCTCGAGCTCGCGGTGCCGATGACGAGCGCGTCGCCGCTGGCGAGCGGGGCGCCGATCAGCACGCCGGACGCGCGAATCGCTTCGGCCACGCACGGCTGTGCACAGATGTCGGCGGCCGGCGGCGGCGGGTGCCGCGTCGTGACGAAACCGATGCCGAGCACGAGGTGCGTGCGGCCGGAAGCGCCGTTCCACGCACAGCCGAGCGAGACGGCGACGAGAGTGAGCGCGCCGACGTTCAACGCGCCGACCTCCCGACGCAGCACAGCGTTTCGATTCACTCGCTCACCTCCGGTCCTCGAATCCCGCGGACAAAGGCGACGATGCCTCGGAGTGGACGGTCTGTCTGCTCTGAAGCGCTCTGAATCGCGCGGATTCCCTGAGCTGGGAACACTTTCTCGCAAGCGTGCCGGCGTTCGAGTGCGAGACCTGCGCGCACGGGCTCGCGGAGCCGCATTTGACCCTGCGCCGCGATTGGGCAACGCTGGTCGTCCCCGTTGAAGGCGCTCTACCCCCCGTTGCTCGACCCGACCACGCTGCCGCGCCGCGCGCTGGTCATCGCCCCCCACGCCGACGACGAGGTCTTCGGCTGCGGCGGCGTGCTCGCCTGCCACGCCGAGCGCGGTGACGCCGCGCGCGTCGTGATCGCGAGCGACGGAGCCGCCGGCGACCCGAAGAAGCTCGAGAGCGACATCGCCCGGGTGCGGATCGCCGAGTCGAAGGCCGCGGGCGCCGTGCTGGGCATCCGCGACTACCGCTTCCTCGGGCTGCCCGACGGCGGCCTCGCGGGCGTGGCCGACCTGGCCGAGCGGCTCGCGCGCGAGCTCGAGGAGTTCGCGCCCGAGGTCGTCTACGGCCCCGCGCCGGAGGAGTTCCACCCCGATCACCGCGCGCTGAGCCACGCGCTCGTCGCCGCGTGGCGCGAGCTCGCGTTCAAGGGTTGGGCGAAGGGCCGGCGGCTGCTCTTGTACGGCGTCAACTGCCAGAACCGCGTCAACCTGCTGATCGAGACGACGCGCTACTGGCCGAAGAAGCAGGCGGCGATCGAGTGCTTCCAGAGCCAGCTCGCCTACCACGACCTCGTCGGCAAGACGAAGGCAGTCGACCGCGGGCGCATCGTCAACTGCGAGGATCCGAAGGTCGAGAACGCCGAGGGCTTCGCCGAGATCGCGGCCGAGCAGCTCGCCGCGTACGAGGGCGCCGTGGGGGACCTGCTCGACGCGCTGTGGGGCGCGGGCGCCGCGGTCCGCGCGGGCGCGGGGCGGATGTCCGCCGAATCGAGTGCGGCCGCCTCCGACCCGGCCTGGGCCGCGACCGCGGTGATCTGCACGTGGAACAAGAAGGACGTGCTGCGCGCGAACCTGTTGTCGCTGCGCAGACAGCGCCGTCCGTTCGCCGCGATCGTCGTCGTCGACAACGCGAGCAGCGACGGCACCGGCGAGATGATCGGCGCGGAGTTCCCCGACGTGCACCTCGTGCGCATGCCGCACTCGAAGTACGGCGCGTGCGAGACGTTCAACATCGGCTTCGCCAGCGCGACGACGCCGCTCGTCGCGATCCTCGACGACGACATCGAGCTGCCCGAGGACTGGCTCGAGAAGACGGTCGCGCGGATGCAGCGCGAGCCCGCGACGACGGCGATCGTCTCGACCAAGGTCGTCGAGCCCGGCATGCCGGACAGCTACGTCAACTCGCCCGCGGTCAATCGCGAGCGCTACATGAGCACGTTCCGCGGCTGCGGCAGCCTCGCGCGCGCGAGCGCGCTGCGCGAGGCCGGCGGCTACGACGAGTACCTGTTCATCTACGGCAACGAGCGCGATCTCACGTGCCGGTTGCTGAACCTCGGCTACCGCGTGCTGCAGTACCCGGAGGTCGTGACGTACCACAAGAACCCGTTCGGCGTGCGGATGGGTCAGCGCAGCTTGTACTACCACGCGCGCAACGCGTGGATCACGCAGCTCAAGTACGCGCCGCTCGAGGATCTGTACCGGATGCCGTTCCTCGTCGTGTCAAAGGTGCTGCTTCGCGAACGCTCGACCGAGGAGCGCGGCGACGTCACCGATGCGACCGGCACGATCGGCATCGGCAAGTCGCTGAAGGAGACGCCCGGCGCGCTCGGGATCCTCGTCAAGGCCGCGTTCGGCGTGCTCGCCGCGCTGCCGCACTGCCTCAGGAACCGCGCGCCCTGCACGGCGAGCGACTACGAGCTTCCGGTCGAGTGACACACGACCCGCTCGAGCCCGTCTCGGCCGTCGTCTGTAACTACAACGGCGAGCAGTACCTGCCCGGCTGCCTCGACGCGCTGCTCGCACAGGACGAGCCGCCCGACGAGATCCTCGTCGTCGACAACGGTTCGACCGACGGCAGCGTGCGCCTGCTCGTCGAGCGCTACCCGCGCGTGAAGCTCGTCGCGCTGCCGTCGAATGCCGGCCCGTGCGTCGCGCGCAACGCCGGCATGCGCGCCGCGCGCAACCGGCTCGTGCTCGCCGTCGACAACGACGCGGTGCCGCGCCCCGACGTGCTCGGCCGGCTGCGCCGCGCGCTGCTCGCGCGACCCGACGCGGTCGCCGCGCAGCCGCGCAGCGTGTTCGCGAGCGAGCCGACGCGCGTGCACTACGACGGCGGGCGCTTCCACTTCACCGGGCTGTACTCGCTGCGCAACTTCTGCGTGCCGCTCGCACAAGCCGAGGGCGAAGGCGTGCTGCCGGTCGACGGGCTGATCGCGATCTGCCCGCTGCTCGACCGCGACAGGGTGCTCGCGCTCGGCGGCTACGACGAGAACTTCTTCATCCTGTTCGAGGACTACGACCTGTCGCTGCGGCTGCGCATCGCGGGCCTGGCGATCCTGTCGGTCGAGGACGCGATCGTGCTGCACCGCGGCGGCACGCCGGGCATCAGCTTCCGCGGCGAGGTCTATCCGCGCATCCGCGCGTTCTACCACTCGCGCAACCGCTGGCTGCTGCTGGTCAAGAACCACCGCTGGCGCACGCTGTTCGTCTCGCTGCCGGGGCTGTGCGTGTACGAGCTCGTGTGGACGCTGTTCACGCTGCGCTCGGGCCACATCAAGGCGCACGTCGCGGGCAAGGGCGGCTTCCTCAAGGACCTCGGCCGCGCGCTCGACAAGCGCCGCCACGTGCAGGCGTCGCGGCGCGTCGCCGATCGCGCGCTGCTCGTCGGCGGACCGCTGACGTTCTCGCCGCAGCTCGTGCGCTCCGCCGCGGCGCGCGCCGCCGCGGGCGTGCTCGACGCGCTGCTGCGCGCGTGGTGGACGGTGGCGCGCCCGTTCGCCGGATAGGCTGTCCAGCCGCGATGCGCATCCTGCTCGTCAGCCACGACTACTTGCCGAACCACCCGGCGGGCACGGAGATCTACACGCACCAGCTCGGGCTCGAGCTGAAGGCGCGCGGCCACGACGTGCACGTGTTCACGACCGAGAAGGACATCTCGCGCGCGAACCTCGAGGTGCGGCTGCGCGAGTGGGAGGGGCTGCCGGTCCACGAGCTGACGAACAACCTGTTCTACAACTCGTTCGAGGAGACCTGGGACTACCCGCCGGCCGCGCGGACCTTCGCGCTGTTCCTGCGCGAGCTGAAGCCGGACATCGTGCACTTCATGCACCTCATGTACCTGTCGGTCGGCTGCGCGGAGGAGGCGCACCGCGCGGGGATCCCGGTGCTGCAGACGCTGCACGACTACTGGTTGCAGTGCCCGCGCTTCGGGCAGCGCGTGCACGCCGACAGCTCGATCTGCCACACGATCGACTTCGCGCGCTGCGGCGACTGCCTCGCGCACTTCAAGTACAAGCAGACGCGCGTCGAGCGGCGCACCGCGAAGATCATCGCGGCGGTGCGGCGCGGCTCGGGGCTCGACCTCGGCCCGCTCGCGCGGCGCTTCGCCACCGGCATCAAGCGCCGCATGGGCGCGCGCGCGGCGCACAGCGAGAGCAGTGACGCGAGCGCGACGCCGCCCTACGCGGCAGCGGGCTACACGCCGGCCGAGCCGGCCGAGCGCGACGCGATGCGCGCACAGGCCGAGCGGCGCGACCGCGCGATCCGCGAGCGGCTGCTGCCGGCCGTGCGCCGCTTCATCGCGCCGAGTCGCTTCCTGATGCAGCGCTTCCGCGACTGGGGCGTTCCCGAGCAGCAGCTGCTGCACATGCGCACCGGCATCGACCTGCGCCCGTTCACGCAGTTCTCGCGCGACCGCGCGCCGCGCACGCGGATCGCATTCATCGGCACGCTCGCGCCGCACAAGGGGCCGCACGTGCTGCTGCAGGCGTGGAGCCGCGTGCCGGTCGCGCTGCGCGAGCGCGGCAGCCTCGTGCTGTGGGGGCCGAAGGCGCACAACCCGGCCTACGTGCGCGAGCTCGAGCACCTCGCGCTCGCGACGGGCGCGGTGCTCGCCGGCAAGCTCGACCGGCGCGAGGTCGCGCGCGCGCTCGCGCGCACCGACCTGCTGGTGATGCCGAGCATCTGGTACGAGAACTCGCCGCTGATCATCCTCGAGGCGCTCGCGACGCGCACGCCGATCGCGGTGTCGGACCTCGGCGGCATGGCCGAGCTCGTCGAGCACGGCGTGACCGGCTACCACTTCCGCGTCGGCGACGCCGACGATCTCGCGGCGCTGCTCGCGCGCGTGCTCGAACAGCCGGAGGAGCTCGCGCGGCTGCACCCGTCCGCCGCGGCGGTGCGCGACGTGCGCGAGGACGCCGCCGACCTCGAGAAGCTCTACGAGCTCGAGCGCAGCGGGAGCGCCGCGCGTTGAAGGTGCTGCTCGCGCTGCACGGCTATCCGCCCGAGCTCGTCGGCGGGACGGAGTCGGCGGTGCAGGCGCTCGCGCACGGCTTGCTGCGCCGCGGTCACGAGGTCGTCGTCGTCGCGGGCTCGCTGCAGCACGGTCCGGAGTTTCGCGTCAGCGAGGCGCGGGACGAGGTCGCGGGCGTGGGCGCGGTGCGCGTGCTGCGGATCCACCGCGCCGATCTGTACTTCGACCACTGGCACAAGTCCGCCAGCGGGCGCGCCGAGCGCGCGCTGCGCGAGATCCTCGCGCGCGAGCGGCCCGATCTCGTGCACGTGCACCACTGGATCCGGCTGTCGCGCGGGCTCGTCGCGACGGCGGCGCGCGCGGGCGTGCCGGCCGTTG
>SCVU01000706.1 GCA_004296785.1 Planctomycetota bacterium | reverse complement strand
TCGCCGACGGCATCGGCGACCTCGCGCCGCTCCTGCTCGAAGCGCTGCGCCGCGCGCCCGACGCGGGCGCAACGCCGGTCGCCGGATCCGGCGACGCGCTCGAGCGCGCGGCGGCGCACGTGCGGCGCGGCGAGCTCGATGCGGCGGACAAGCTGCTCGAACCGCTCGACTCGGCGCGCGCGTGGCAGTTGCGCGCGCGCGCGCACGAGCTCGAGCGCGACGGCGAGCGCGCGCTCGCGGCGCTCGATCGCGCGCGCCGCGCGCTGCGGCCCGCCGACGGCGCCGAACTGCCGCTGGAGCTCGACCTCGACGAGGCGTGGCTGCTCGCGCGCGTCGGGCGGCTGCAGGACGCGTTCCCGGTCGCCAAGCGCATCCTCGACGCCGCGGAGCGCGCGGATTCCGCGGCGCTGCGCCACGTGCGCGAGGCGCGCTACCTGCGCGCCGAGCTGCACCTCGCGCTCGGCCAGAAGCTCGTCGCGCATCCGATCCTCGTCGAGCTCGCGCGCGGCAACGCCGCGGACCGCTGGACGTGGCGCGCGGCGGGCCGGTTGACGAGCACGCACTACGAGCTCGGCGCCGGCGACGGTCTGGCGTGGCCGGCGCCCGAGCTGCGCGCGCTGACGCCGCTGTTCGAGTTCGACGCGTTCGATCCGAAGCGCGCCGCGCGCGCAGTCGAGCCGGCGGTCGAGTGGATGCTCGCGCACCAGCGCGAGGACGGTTCGTGGCCGAGCACGACCGAGCTCGGCTCGCAGATGGATCACGAGCTGTCCGACCTGACGCTCGCGACGACCGCGCTCGGCGCGGAGGCGCTGCTCGGCCGGCTCGCCGATGCGCGGGCGCGCCGCGCGGTCGAGCGCGCGCTCGCGTACGCGCTGCGCTCGTGCGAGCGGCTGCGGACGACGCCGTTGCCGAAGTCGTTCCTCGAGTACGGCGTGTGGAGCCGCGCGCACCTCTTGCAGCTCGTCGCGGCATCGTGCGAGGCCGGCGTGATGAAGCGCGCGGATGCGGAGGCCGCCGCGGCGAAGCTCGTCGACGACCTGCGCTCGATGGAGAAGGGGCACGGCGGTTGGAGCTACTACCGGACCGTGGATCTGAAGCAGGAAGCCTCGGTCACGCCGTCGATGAGCTTCACTACGGCGGACATCGTGCTCGCGCTCTCCAACGCGCGCACGGCGAAGCTCGCGGACGAGAAGTCGGCCGGCGCGCTGATCGAGCGCGGGCTCGATGCGCTCGAGAAGATGCGAGGCGAGCGGCGCGACTTCGCGTACTGGTGGGCGCCGGGGATGGCGATCGCGCCGCACGAGACGGGGGACTCGGGCCATGGGCCGCTGTGCGAGCTCGCGCTCGCGCGCGGCGGTCGCAGCTCCGCCGATGATCTGGCGCGGGCGCTCGGCGCGTTCGCCGCGCATCGGCGCGAGCTCGCCGCCGAGCGCGGCAAGTCGCTGATGCACTGCGGGCCGGGCGGGCTCGGCTCGCACTACGTGCTGTTCGACGCGCTGTGGGCCGCGCGCGCGGCGGCCGAGCTGCCGGCGAAGGAACGCAAGCGCTTTCGCGATCCGATCGTCGAGGTCGTGCTCGCGTGCCGGACGACGCGCGGCAGTTTCGTCGACAACCCGCTGATCGGCGAGACGGCGGGGACGGCGCTCGCGCTGCTCGCGTTGCGAGCAGCGTTGGAGCCGTAGCGCGCGGCGCGGCGCGCTTGCTCAGGGGCGGGCTCCAGATCGCCGATAGGTTCCCCCGTGAGAACCTCCATCCGTGCTGCGTCGTCGAACGCCGCGGCTTCCCGCTCGTCGAAAGGGCCGGTGCTCGCGTCGGCGCTGGCCGCGCTCGCGCTCGTGAGCTCCGCGTGCGGCGAAGCGTGGCCCACGCGCGCCGACCTACCCGCGATCGCCGCCGAGGTCGCGGCGGAAGACGGAGTCCTGACCGAGGGCGGCTCGCCCGAGCTGCGCG
>SCVU01000705.1 GCA_004296785.1 Planctomycetota bacterium | reverse complement strand
AGCAGCGCGCACAGCGCCTCGAGCGCGCGACCGCTCGCGAGCGGCTGGAACGGTTCGACGGCGGCGTCCGCGCGCGCGGCGGTGCGCGCGAGCAGCGCCGCGCTCGCGGCGAACAGCAGCGCTTCGAGCAGCGCGCACGCGCGCGCGAGCCGGCGCGACTGGCGCACTCGCCGCTCGAAATGCAGCAGCGCGCCGCCGTCGGCGGGATCGAGCGCGTGCTCGCTCAGCGCTGCCCCCCCTGTGCCGGCACGGGCGCGTCGGTCGAGAGTTCGGCGGGCGCCGCGGCGATCACGCCGACGCGCGGAAGCTCGTCCGCCCAACCCGGCGGCAGCTCGACGAGGCGCTGGCGCGAGAAGAACAGCTCGACGTTGCTCCCCTCCTTCGGCAGCATCCGATAGTTCGGGAACCAGATCGTCTGCAGCACGCAGTCGGGCAGGGCGGCGGTGGCGAACACGTCGTGCTCGGGGAAGAAGATCACCGAGATCAGGTTCTGCGCGAGGTCCGCGGCGAAGGCCTCGCGGCCGTCCTTCGAGGTCACGAAGTGGGAGCCGGTGTAGACCCAGCGATGCCGTTCCATCGTCGTGTCGGCGCGCACGTTCAACACGAGGTCCTCCGCGCGGAACAAGTACGTCTCGTCGCCGCGGCGCCAGCCGACGTACAGGTAGAAGCCGTCGCCCGACGGCAGCTCGAGCGTGTAAGGCTTGACGCCCTGCGCGCGCTCCGCGTCCGTCGGCGGCGGATCGCGCTTCGTCCAGCGCACGTCGCGACCGCGTTCCACGCCGAGCAACAGGAGCCCGGCGTTGATCAGGCTCGGCGTGGCCGTCGTCAGCAGCAGGCTCTCGTGGCCGGAGCCGTTCGGACCGACGAGCAGATACTCGATCTGGTCGTACGTGATGCCGACGTTGCAGGCGAGACCGAGCACGCCGCGCTCGAGATCGAGGCGCACGCCCTGCTCGGTGAACGCCTGCTGCAGCGCGGCGCGCGCCTGTGCGGCCGGTGCCGGTGCGGGGGCCTGCGCTGGAGCCTGCGCGGGAGCTTGCGGCGGCGCGGTGGGCTCGGGCAGCGAGAGACACGCGGCGCCGAGGAACACGCCGGTCGCGCAGAGTTGGCGGAGCATGCGCGGATCCTAGTGGCGCGCGACGGCCCGGCCTACCGCGCGGGCCTCGGATGGACAGTGTCGACATAACCATGATCGATGTAATTACTTACAACGATTACCTGCGGCCATCCGTTCCTGTGAATGTCGCGCCGCCCGCCGCGCAGATAGGATCATAGTGATATCAGTCCAGTCTCACTCCCCCGCCATGCAAAACAGAACTCCCTCCCGCGAGATCGCGTTCCAACCACTCTCTGGTTACCTCGTGCTGTTCACGTGCCTCGCGATGCTGCTCGCCGCGATCGCGTGCTTCGTGCTCGCCGGCGCGAACGACGAAGCGCTGCTGCTGATCCCGGCGTTCCCGCTGCTGCTGCTGATGGTGCTGATGCTCCCGGGGCACTTCATCGTCGAGCCGAATCAGGGCCGCGTGCTCGTGCTCTTCGGCAACTATCGCGGCGTCGTGCGCGAGAGCGGCTTCTGGTGGACGAACCCGTTCACGATCAAGAAGAAGATCTCGCTGCGCGCCCACAACCTGAACGGCAAGACGCTCAAGGTGAACGACCTGCTCGGCAATCCGATCGAGATCGCCGCGATCGTCGTGTGGCGCGTCGAGGACGCAGCGCAGGCGACGTTCGACGTCGAAGGCTACGAGCACTTCATCGAGGTGCAGAGCGAGTCCGCGGTGCGCACGGTCGCGAGCCGGCACCCATAC
>SCVU01000704.1 GCA_004296785.1 Planctomycetota bacterium | reverse complement strand
GCTCGTACGCGACGCCGAGCTCGGCGCAGCGCGTCTCGCAGAACGCCGCGTCGTCCTCCGACTCCGCGCCGCGCAGCGCGTGCGCGACGTGCGCGACGAGCAGTCGCGGGCGCGGCCGCGCCTCGGCCAGGAGCTCGAGCAGATAGCAGCTGTCGGCGCCGCCCGAGAGCGCGAGCACGAGCGCGTCGTGCGGCGCGAGACCGGCGGCTCGCGCGAGCTGCGCCCACGCCAGCGCGGACTCGTCCGCGCGGCGCGGAGCCGGTCCGTCCGGCGACGCGGACCGCGGTGCGGGAAGCGCTGGTTCCATTGATCGAATGCGGGCGCGCGGTTACCTTTTCCGCCCCGTTTCCGCGCGCAGCCGCGCAGGTGCCGAAAGCGCCTGCCAGAGCGCGTCGCGACGCCATCCACGGGGCAGGAAGGTCCTGCCTCGGCCCAAGTTTTCGATCGCGATTCTAGCTCGCGGCGCCGCCGGGCGAACCCGCCTTCCTCGGCGGCCCTTCCGCGCGCACCCCGATCCCATTCCAGGCCCCGTCCCCGACCCATGCGCATCTCCATCAACGGCTTCGGCCGCATCGGCCGCAACGTGTTCCGCATCATCCACGAGCGCTACCAGGACCAGATCGAGGTCGTGCACATCAACGACCTGACCGATCCCGCGACGCTCGCGCACCTGTTGAAGTACGACTCGGTCACGGGCCGCTTCGCCGGCAAGGTCACCTCGGGCAAGGACTGGATCGCGGTCGACGGCAAGAAGATCACGATCACCGCGATCAAGGATCCGGCGGCGCTGCCGCACGCGGCGAACAAGGTCGATTTCGTGGTCGAGTCGACCGGCGTGTTCACGAAGAAGTCGGACCTCGAGAAGCACCTGCAGGCCGGCGCGACGCGCGTGCTGTTGACGGTGCCCGCGAAGGACGAGATCGACGCGATGGTCGTGCTCGGCGTCAACGACGCGATCCTGAAGAACACCGACCGCATCATCTCGAACGCGAGCTGCACGACGAACTGCCTCGCGCCGGTCGCGAAGGTGCTCGACGACAAGTTCGGCATCGTGCGCGGCCTGATGACGACGGTGCACGCGTACACGAACGACCAGCAGGTGCTCGACCTGCCGCACAAGGACCTGCGCCGCGCGCGCGCGGCGGCTCAGAACATCATCCCGACGACGACCGGCGCGGCGCGCGCGGTCGGCAAGATCCTGCCGAACCTGAAGGGCAAGCTCGACGGCACGTCGATGCGCGTGCCGGTGCCGGACGGTTCGGTGGTCGACCTCGTGGTCGAGCTGAAGAAGGCCGCGACGATCGAGGAGATCAACGCGGCGTTCGCCGAAGCCGCCAAGAAGGATCTGAAGGGCGTGCTCGAGTACACGGAGGACGAGATCGTCTCCAGCGACATCATCGGCAACCCGCACTCGGCGGTGTTCGACGCGAAGTCGACGATGGTGCTGGACGGGCAGATGGTCAAGGTCATCGCGTGGTACGACAACGAGTGGGGCTACTCGAACCGCGTCGTCGAGCTGATGCGCAAGGCGAACAAGCTCAAGCTGCCGAAGGACGCGAAGAAGTTCGTCGCGCCCGCGCCGGTCGCGACGGCGCCGGTCAAGGTCTAGACGAACTCGCGCCTCGCGGCGAATTCGCGCGGGCCGCCGCGGCAGTGCGCCGCAGCGGCCCGTTGCCTTTCCGGTTGCCGCACGCGGCGCGCGTGGCACTGAACAAGTGCGGCGAGTGACCACGGCTCCGCGCTCGGCTAGGTTGCCGGCAGGAGTGAGTCGATCCGTGAAGCGCCGCAGCATCCGTTCGTGCGAACGCGCGCATCGAGCGTGCGTTCGCGCTCTGTGCCTCGTGCTCGCGGGCGCGAGCGCGGCGCAAACGCCGGCCCTCTTTCCCACGCGCGCCTTCGACGCGCCGGGAGTTTACGCGGCCGATCTGCCGTTCTTCGACGTCGACGGCGACGGCCGCGACGACGCGATCGGATCGCAGCAGTACGGGACACTTCCGGGAGCGCTGCGCTGGTCGCGCGCACTCCCTGACGCCACGTTCGCCGCGCCGCAGCCGATCGGCGCGGTGATCGGCATCGCGATCGCATTCGTCGATGCCGACGGCGACGGCGATCGCGACGTCTACACGCAGGCCGGCTACAGCTCATCCGAGTACACGTGTTGGCGCAACGACGGCGGCGGCGTCTACGTCGCGCTGACGACCGTGATCGTTCCCGGCGCGGGCTCGACCTGGGCCGCGATCGCGCATCTCGACGCGGATCCCTGGCCCGATCTCGTCGTCGTGGCCGCTCAGTTGCCGTTTCCAGTCGACAGGTTGACTTGGGTGTACCGCGGGCTGCCGGGCGCCGCTCTCTCCGCGCCGGTCCAAGTCGGCCCGCACGAGCCGGATTCCTATGCGTTCACGCGCGTGATCGACGTCGATGGACAGAACGGCCTCGACGTGCTCGTGGCGTCGCACCTCGTGCCGCCGTACGCGTGCTTGAACGACGGCGCCGGCAACTTCGGCGCTGCTGTCTCGATTCCTGGGCCGCTCGGCGCGGCCGAGCTGCTCGATGCGAACGCCGACGGGCGCGCCGATCTGCTCGTCGATCCCGATGGAACGGGGCCGCTGCGCCTCTCGGTGTGTCTGAGCAACTTCCCCGCGCCGTTCGGGGCGCCGATTCCATTGCCGACGACGCAAGCGGGCCCGATCCCGCGCGCGCTCGACGCGAACGGCGATGCATTTCCGGACGTGTGGTACGGCACGCAGTCGGGCGGCGCCTGGCCGACGTGTCAGATCTTCTACGGCTCGTCGAGCGGCCACTACACGGCGTCGCCGACGTTTCCATTCTTCGCGCTTGATGCCCGCTTCGACGATCTCGATGGCGACGGGTTGCCAGAGCTCCTCACGACCGGCAGCTCGTTGAGCGTTACAGCGGGCAACTTTGGCTCACTCGCGCCGTGGGAGCGAGTGCTGCAGCCGCCGATCTCGGACTACGGCCTCGATGCGAGCGATCTCGATGCTGATGGTCGAGCCGATCTCGTCTTCAGTCGGACCGGTCACTGGTTGCGCGTCGCCATGGGTGCGGCGGGCGGTCAGTTCCATGAGCTCGCGGTGGGAG
>SCVU01000703.1 GCA_004296785.1 Planctomycetota bacterium | reverse complement strand
TCGGGCTCGGGCCCCTTGCCCGCCTCGAAGTCCTTCCACGCCTGCGCATACATGCGGCCGCGCTGGAACGTGTTGCGGATCGTCCAGCCTTCGAAGGTCTTGCCGACGCCCATGATCCAGCGCTCGGGATTGCCCCACTGCGCGACCTTGAGCGAGCCCGGGTTGCGCACCGCCATCTCCTCGAAGCGATCGAGGCCGGTCTTCAACAGCACGCCCTGCCCGCCGATGTTCGTGCCCGAGCCGGGGATGTACAGCACGGTCGTCACGCCGCCGGCGACGTCGCGATCGAGGTTCGGATTGCGCGGGACCACGCTCGCCGCGACCCGCAGCTCCGGGTTCGCGAGGTACACCATGTCGTTGATGTCGAACGAGCCCGCCGAGTGGAAGTGCAGGTCGACCATCCCCGGCATCACCCACAGCGGACCGAGATCGAGCCGCTCGTAGCCGGCCGGAACCTCGGCTTCGCGCGCCGGGCGCACCGACTCGATCTTGCCGTCGCGCACGAGCACGACCGCGTCGTCGACGACCAACGGGCCGTTGCGCGCGCACGTCAACGCCTTCGCGGCGCGCAGCGCGAGCCCCGGGCCGCCGGGTTCGCCCGAGCGACCGTCGGCGCGCGCGGGCGCGGCGAGGCCGCGCGGCGTGCCGATGATCGGCTCGCCGGCCGCGAGCGCGTGCGAGAGCAGCGGGCTCGCGCACGCGACGAGCGCGGCGCCGGCCAGCGTTCGACCGAGCGCGCTCACGGCAGCACCTCGCTTCCGTTGACCCACGCGCGCAGAACGCGCGCGGGTTCGGACAGCGGGCTCGCGTCGAGCAACAGGACGTCGGCGTCGAGCCCTGGTTTCAACATGCCGACGCGGTCGGACAATCCGAGCATCCGCGCGGCATCCGAGGTCAGCGCGCGCAGCGCACCGCTCGCGCTCATGCCCTGCGAGACCGTGTACATCGCGCGCGTCAGCAGATCCGCCGCGCCTTCCTCGGCCGCGGAGTGGAACGCGACCGGGATGCCGGCCGACTGCAGCTCGGCGTAGCGGTTGACGAAGCTGATGCTGCCCTCGGGCTCGTTGCGCCGGAACGGCAAGTCGATCAGCACGCCCGACACGCGGCCCGCGAGCTTGTCCTTGAGCTTCCACGCCTCGTCGGCGCCGTACAGCACCGGCTTCAGGCCGGCCGCCGCGAACGCGTCGACACACGCTGCGATCTCGTCGGCGCGATCGACGTCGACGATCACGCCGGCCTTGCCGAGCGCGGCCTGCCGCAGCGGCTCGAGCCGCTCGTCGATGCGCGGCGGAACGGGCTTGCCCTTCTCCGCGGACGCCGCGCCGGCCTCGGGCTCGTCCTTCGGCTTCTTCGCCTTCGGCCGCACGGCGACCGGGTACTCCTTCGACTTCTGCTCGGCGTCGACGTCGGCCTGCCACGCGCCGGCGCCGAGCACCGCGGCCATCTTCGCCTTCGCGATCGCGGCGGCGAACTGGACCGGGCCCTGCGAGCCGGCGCCGGACAGGCGCAGTTCCTTCGCGCCCGACTCCGCCGCGGCCCACGTGCCCTGCAGCTGCACGAGCCGCTCGGACACCGCGTCGCAGCGCAGCGAGCCGCGCACGACGCCGTTCTCGTTCAACAGCTGCAGCCGCAGCTTGGCCTTGCCCGACAGCGGCGCGGGCAGCGCGAACTCGCCCTCCCACACGCCCGTCACCGGGTCGGCGGGCTCGGGCTCGTCCTTCTTCTTCTTGTCGTCCTTCTTCTCGTCCTTCTTGTCGGCGTCGGCCTTCTCGTCCTTCTTCTCCTCGGCGCCGTCGGCCTTCGCCTCTTCGGCGGCCTTGTCGTCGCCTTCCTTCTTCTCGTCGGCCTTCGCCTCGGCCGGCTTCGCGTCGTCGGCCTTCGCGCCGCTCGGCTTCCAGCTCGCGAGCGCCTTGTCGTACTCGGCCCACTTCTGCTGGTACTTGCCGAGCTTGTCGAGCAGCTCCTTCACTTCGCTGCCGGAGCGCGAGCGGTTGCGATCCGACCAGCGCAGTCGCACGCCCGCCGGCTCGCGCAGCACGAGCGAGTCGAAGTCGTTGGCCGCGGGCTTGTACGCGACGATCGGCACGCCGGCCGGCGACGGATTGCGCACGGACAGGCCGACCGTCGTGACGCCGGCGCGCGCGACGCGTCGATCGGCGACGTCACCGGGGCCGAGCAACCGCGACAGCTTGTAATCGACGCCGACGCTGCGCGCCGAGCCCTCGAGGCCGAGGTAGCCGAGCGCGTCGACGATGCCCGGCATCGCCGCGACGCCGCGCACGACGACCGCGCCGCGCGGACGCGCGACGCGCTCGCCGATCTCCGCGATCTTGCCGTTCTGCAGCAGGATCTGGCCCGGGCGCAGCACGTGGCCGTCGCCGAGGTGCAGTTCGTCGACCTGGATCACGACCGGTTGCGCGGCCATCCCCGCGTCGTCGGCGCTCGCCGTCGGGCTCCAGACGGTCGCGCCGTCGGACCACGTCGAGACCACGCTCGAGCCCATGTCGAGCGGCAGGCCGTTCAGCACGACGAGGTCGGCATCCTTGCCGGGCTCGATGCTGCCGACGCGATCGGCGACGCCGTAGAGCTCGGCCGGCGTCAGCGTGATCGCGCGCAACGCGAGCGCGGAATCGAGGCCGCCGCGCATCGCGAGGAACGCCGCGAAGCGCAGGTCGCGCGGGCTCGCGCCGGACCCCGGTGCGACCGCGAGACGCACGCCGGCGCGCGCCAGGCGCGCGGCGACGTCGGATTCCGGCCAGCGCGCATCGGCCGACTTGCCGCGATTGAGCAGCGAGATGTCGGGATTGAACGGCGGCTTGTACACGACCGCCGCGCCGCGCGCCGCGATCTCGTCGGCGACCTCGCCCGCGTACGTCGCGTCGTTGATCACGAGGTTCAGGCCGAAGTCGGCGGACAGCGCGAGCGCCGCGCGGATCTCCGCCGCGTCGGTCGCGGCGATCAGCCACGCCACGCGCTGTTGCACGAGCGCGCCGAGCTCGAGCGCCGCGTACGGGCCGAAATCGGCGGCCGGCGCGTGATTGCGCGCCGCGACGAGCAGCTCGCGCAGCGCGACGCTCGCGCCCATCAACGAGCGCGGCAACTGCCGCTGCGCGACGCCGAGACCGACGTCGCTGGTCGGCGGCACCGGCGGATCCCAGTAGCCGGGCGCGCCGCGCGCCTCGGCGCTGAGCGCCGCGTGCACGGAGACCGGCGTGCGCACGAAGCGATCGACGTCCGGACCTCCGGCGAGCTTGACGATCGCGCCCTGGCCCGCGATCAGGCGCATGCGCGCCGGCGTCACGTAGGCGCTCGTGATTCCGGCGGCGAGCGCCCAGTCGTAGCGCGCGTACGGGTCGAAGGCCTGCACGGCCGACAGCGCGGGCTCGGCGGTGCGCGTCGAGCCGGTCGAGCCGAGCAGGCTCGAGTCGGCGAGCACGAAGCCCGGGCAGATCACCGCGTCGGGGCCGTAGTCGACGACCGTCGCATCGGGCGGGATCAGCAGATCCTTGCCGACCGCGGCGATCTTCGAGCCGCGCACGAGCACGGTCGCGCCGCCCTCGAGCACGGCGCCGTCCTTGACGACGAGCACGGTGCCCGCGCGCAGCGCGACGAGGTCGCGGCCGCCGTCGGCCTGCGCGGGCGCGCCGCTCGCGAGCGCGAGCGGCAGCAGGGTCAACAGAGAGATCATCAGCCGCGCTCCTCGCTCGACTCGTAGTGCTTCTTTTCGTCTGCCTTGCGCTGCTCCTCGGCCGCCTTCTTCTCGGCGGCCTCGTCCTTCTTCAGCGCGTCCTGCTTCGAACCGGGCTTCGCGTCCGACGCGCCGTCGACGCCGGCCGGGCTCGTGCCGCGCGGCTCCTGGCCCTCGAGCAGGTGCTTGGCGCGGATGTCCTTGCTGCGGTCGTAGGCGGTCTTGCCTTCGATGATCACGAACTCGACGTGCGTGCGGATCGACAGCGGCTCGCCGTCGAGCAGCAGCACGTTGCCGTCCTTGCCCGCCTCGAGCGAGCCGACGCGATCGGCGAGGCCGAGGATCTCGGCGGGAACCGTCGTGATCGCGGCGATCGCCTTGTCGCGCGGCAGACCCTGTCCGACCGCGAGCGCGGCCTGGTACCACAGCACCTGCTGGCTCGGCGTGGTCGGGCCGAAACCCTCCGACGCGATCGCGAACTTGACGCCCTTCTCGGCGAACGCCTTCGGCACCGAGGTCTCGACTTCCTTGCCGGTCAGCGGGTCGAGCTCGACGTGCAGCATCGGCGGGACGAGGATCGCCGGACGCCCGGAAGCGGCGACGACGTCGGCGGCCTTCCAGCAGTCGCCGGCGAGCACGAGCGTCGTGCGCTCGAGGAAGCCGTTCTGCTTCGCGAGGTCGAGCGCCTTGCGCACGTCCATCGCGGCGGCGCACCAGACGAACGCGTCGCGCTTGCCCTCGACGAGCTCGAGCAGCTGCAGATCCTTCTCGTCGAGCTCGCCGCGCGGCACGAGCTCGAGCCCGTCGACGCGCCAGCCCTTGCCGTCCATCGCGCGGCCCTTGGCCTTCTCGCCCTCGAGCTCGCGGCCCTGGAACATCGCCTCGCGCTTGTCGCGGGCCTTGCCGTCCTTCTTGTCCTGCACCTGCTTCTCGAGGCGCTTCTTCAGCTCGTCGAACGCGCGGCGCAGCGCCATCGACTGCGTCGCCGCGCTCTTGCCGGTCTTCGGCGAGGCCGAGAGCTTGAGCGCGTAGTCGGGCCGCACCGCCATCTCGTCGACCGTCATGCCGACCGGCCGCACGATCATGCCGCGCCCGCCGATCACGCAGTTGCCGCCCTGCTGCACGTTGAGCGTCGTCACGCCGTGGCGCAGGTAGTCCTCGTATGCGAAGTTGATCGGGTCGATCGAGTCGCGGATGTCGAGGAACGGCGCGACGTCGATGTTCTCGTTCGGGCGGTCCAGGCCGCGCGAGGTCTGTGCCTCGACGAAGCCGGGGAACGCGACGAAGCTCGGTCCGCCGATCACGGTCGCGTCCCAGGGCTTGTCGACCTCGCCCTGCTTGCCGACCTTCGTGATGCGACCGTTCTCGATCACGATCACGCCGTCCTTGATCTCGTGACCGGCGCGCGTGATGACGCGACCTGCCTCGATGACGAGCTTGTCGGCGCCCAGCGCGAGGCCGCCGGTGAGCAGCGCGAACGAAGTCGCGAGCACGGAGCGCGCGAAGAAGTGGGAAGGCGTGGTTTGCATGGGATCGGGGGTGAGGGTGTGCGGTGGGCGAGTGGCGAGAGGCGAGATCACTTCTGCGTGCGCGGATCGACGATGAGCTCGCCGTCGAGCAGCACGCCGACGATGCGCGAGGACGGCTCGAACGGGCGGCCGTCCCACAGCACGAGGTCGGCGTCCTTGCCGGTCGCGATGCTGCCGACGCGGCCGTCGATGCCGGCCATGCGCGCGGGATTGATCGTCACGGCCGCGAGCGCCGCGTCGAACGGCAGTCCGCCGTGCATCGCGAGGCCGGGCTGCACGGCGAGTCGGTCGCCGCGCTCGATGCTGTTGTGACCGGAGAGCGCGATCGTGAGCCCGCGCTCGTGCAACAGCGCCGCGGTGTTCCACGCGTGGAACGCGCCGTCGACGCCGCCGCGGCCGCCGAACGAGAACGGCGGCAGCACGACGGCCGCGCCGCTCTGCACGACCATCTGCGGATCCTTCCAGGCCTCCGCGGCCGCGTCGATGATCAGGCGCGGCAGCTTGAACTCGCGCTGCAGGAAGCACGCGGTGCGGATGTCCTGCGTGGTCGAGGCCGCGATGAACAGCGGCGCCTTGCCGGCGAGCACTTCCTCGAACGCGCGCGTCTCGTCCGTCGCGAGCGCGGCGTCCTTGCGCGCGGCGAGCGCGTCGTAGAACGACTTGCGCAGCACCCATTCGACGCCCATGCGGGTCGTCGGGCGGCGGTTGTAGAAGCTGTCGGGCTGGCCGAAGGCCGGGCGATTGCCGTCGCTCGGCTCGTCCCCGATCGCGGCGCGCAGCGCGACGCGCGGCGCGACGCGGCGCTTCTCGAGGGTCGGCGGGCCGCCGGTCTTCAGCGCGAGCGACCAGCCGCCGATCACGGCGCGGTCGGGCGGGCTGACGACGACGGTCGTGACGCCGCTCTTGAGCTCGCGCTCGAAGCGCGGGTCCCACAGGTCGATGCCGTTCTCGACGTCGAGCGACGCCGGCGTCTCCGTCGACTGCTCGACCGAGTCGAAGCCGAGGTCGATGCGCACCGACAAGTCGATCAGACCGGGCGTGACGGCCGCGACCTCGAGCATGTCGCCGCCGCCGCCCATCGAGACGCCCGCCACCGCGGTGATGCGGCCGTCGGTGACCTGCAAGAAGCCGTCCTCGATCGTGTCGCCGGCGGCCGTGTGGATCTTGTGCGCCTTGATCAGCCAGCTCTTGTCGCCGGCGAGCGCGAGGCTCGAGAGCACGCAGGCGGCGAGCGCGCCGTGGCCGAGCCACGAGCGGATCGCGCGGGAGTTGTTCGTGGGGTCGTTCATGGATGGCTCTCGCGTCAGTCCTTCGCGGGTGCGGCCGAGGGCGCGCTGTGCACGAGCACGCCGTCGACGTAGACGTGCGTCGCGCGGCTCGCGAGGTCGAGCGGCTCGCCGCTCCACAGCACGAGGTCCGCGGCCAGACCGCGCTCGACGCGGCCGAGCTTGTCGGCGACGCCCGCGATGCGCGCCGCGCCCGCGGTCAGCGCCTGCAGGCCGGCTTCGACCGGCAGGCCCGCGCGCACGCACAGCGCGGCGGAAAGGCGCAGGTCCTCGGGCGAGTGGTCGGGCGCCTCGAGCGCGAACGCGAACGGCACACCGGCTTCCGACAGCGCGACGACCGAGCGCCGCGCGCGCTTGTCGCTGCCGAGACCGAGCGGGTGGAACACGACGCCGAGACCGCTCTCGCGGATCTCGGCCGCCATCTCGCCCGCGCGCTCGGCGCCGTACAGCGCGCCCTTGAGGCCGTGCTTCTTCGCGAACGCGAGCGCGCGCGCGACCTCGTGCTCGGGATCGACTTGCAGCAGCACCGGCAGCTCGCCCGCCTTCGCGCGCGCGAGCGTGCCCTGCGGCCGCGCGAGCAGCGCGTCGAGCTGCACGAGCGCCTGCGCGTAGCTGGTCGGCTCGCGATTGAACAACAGCGCGTTCGTCGACAGCGCGACGGCGAGCTGCGCGTCGCGCTTGACGATCGTGCCGCCGCTCGTCTTCACGACCGCGGTCACGCCGCCGATCACGTTCTCAGGACGCGGCACGAGCACGACCGTGGTGATGCCGGCGGTGAGCAGTCGCTCGAAGTCCGGGTGCGCCGGCGCGAACGCGTCGGCGAGCCGCGCCTCGGGCAGGTACGCGCGCGTGACGTCCGTCGTGCCGCCCGCGATGCCGTCGTAGCTGCCGCACGCGACGAGCCCGGCGGTCAGCACGCCGGCGTGCTCGACCAGCGGCGTCCCGTCCGGCACGCGCACGCCGCGGCCGACCTCGCGGATGCGGCCGTCGTCGATCAGCACGACGCAGTCCTCGATCGCCGGCCCGGCGCCGACGTAGGCCTTGTGCGCGCGGATCGCGAGCGGACCGGCGGGAGTCGCCGGCGCCGCGCGGTTCGCGGGCGTCGCGGCGGTGGCGATCAGGGTCGTGAGCAGTGCGGGGAGCAGCATCGGGATCCTGCGGTCGATGGATACGAGGCGAGCGATGAGCGGGGGACGACGCGGCGAGGCCTCAGCGGGCCTCGGGCTCGAGCACGACCTTGCCGCCGACGAGCACGTACTGCACGCGCGTCGCGGGAGACAGCGGATCGCCCTGCAGCAACAGGAGGTCGGCCTGCTTGCCGACCTCGACGCTGCCGACGCGGTCGGCGACGTCGAACGTCTCGGCGGCGGCGAGCGTCAGCGCGGCGAACGCCGCGTCGCGGTCGAGACCGTGGCCGACGGCGAGGCCCGCGAGCAGCGCGAGGTCGCGCGCGCCTTCGCGCGAGCCGCCCGAGCCGATCAGCACGCGCACCCCCGCGCTCTGCAGCGCGCCGGCGAGGCCGAGATCGTGCTCGGTCCAGCCCGGCATGCGACCGGTGCCGAGCGGCAGCGGGAACACGATCACCGCGGCCGAGCGTTCGGCGAGTTCGTGCGCGAGCGGCGCGGCCTCGGTCGCGCCGGCGAGCACGAGGCGCACGCGCGGATGGTTGCGCAGCACGTCGAGCAGCGCGCGGATCTCGCTCGCGCGGTGCGCCTCGACGACGAGCGGCATCTCACCGCTCGCGACGCGCGCCAGCACTTCGTCTTCGGGGCTCGCGACGGGCGGCGTCGGACGGCGGTCTTCCTTGTACGCCTTGTCCTTGAACTCCTTGCCCTTCTCCTCCGCGTCCTTCTGTTCCTTCTCGCGGTCCTTCTTCGCCTTCTTGAAGTCCTTCTCGAGCTGCTTCTCCTTGTCGGCGATCTCCTTCTCCCACTTCGCCAGATCCTCGGCGTAGCCGACGCGCTGTTCGTTCAGCCGGCGACCGGCGTCGAGCGCGGAGCCGAGGCGATCGACCTCGCCGATGCGATCGAACGGATCGCCCGCGCCCTGGCGCACGATGCCGATCGAGGCCGCGAGCGACGCGGCGGGATTGAGCACCGACAGGCCGTACGGCGGCTCGAGCTTCGGCGCGGCGCGCGGCGGCGCGGCCGGCTCGGCCTTCGCGTCCTTCTTGGCGTCGTCCTTCTTCGCGTCCTTGCCTTCGTCGGCCTTCTTCTCGTCCGACTTGGCGTCGTCCTTCTTGGCCTCGTCCTTCTTGTCGCCGGCCTTGTCCGCGGCGGCCTTGTCGCCCGCGGCAGCGTGCTTGTCGGCGGCCTTCGCAGCGTCCGCTTTCGCGTCCACGGGCTCCGGCTTCGGCGTCGACGCGACGTCGATCGCGAAATCGAGCCGCACGATCGCTCCGACGCCGCCGATCGGCGCACGGCCGGCGATCTGCACGCGCGCGCTCGTGACGCCGCCGCGCAGCGCCTGGCGGCGCAGATGCGTGTCCTCGTAGGGATCGAGCGCCTCGACGGTCTGGCTGTCGGCGGTCCCGTCGAGCGCGAACGCGCTCGTCGGTTCGACGCCGGCGTTCGACCACGGATCGAGGAAGCCCGCACAGACGACGTCGGCCTCGAGCACGCGCGCGCCCTCCGGCGCGGTCAGCCCCTTGCCGACGCCGACGATCCAGCCGTCGCGCACGAGCACGTCGGCGTCCGCGAGCTCTTCTCCGGGCCGCGTCAACACGCGCTTGGCGTGGACGAGCGTGACTTCACCGGTCGGCGCCGCGAGCTTCGGCCGCTTCAGCGCGTCCTTGTCCTTCTTGTCGTCCTTCTTCTCCGGCTTCTTCGCGGACTTCGCGTCGGCCTCGGGCTTCTCGTCCTTCTTCTCCCCCTTCTTTTCGTCCGGCTGCTTCTCGTCCTGCTTCTTGTCGTCCTGCGCGGTTTCGTGCGCGGGCTCCTGCGCGAGCAAACCCAGCGACGGCTGCGGCAGCACGACACCCAGGAAGGCGCTGGCGCCGAGGGCCAGCCGGAGGAAAGCGCGGGAAGTCATGGGCAAGCGGGGTCAGGGGGTTGCTCTCTCTGACTCAGTCCTCCGCGACTCGACCGAGTGCGCTTCCGGAGGGCGAGCTCCCAGGGCTGGACGCCGGGGTCCATCCAGGGCGCGTGATGATAGGGACGTCCGCGCGCGCTGGCCAGAAATCCCCCGATTCTAACCTATGAATTGGCTTTGGCTTACGGTCATGTTACAGCGTTCGCCCCCGGTTCCGGACGGCCGTTCTCGCTGCGCACGACGGCAACTCGCTCACGCCGCGTGTGTAAGGACGCGGAAACGGATTCATTGAGCGGAGGTCAAACCCGGCGACCGCCCCGCCGCAATCTGACCCCCGGCGTTCGACCCCTGCGAGGCGCTCGGCTCAGGCCCCGATCATGGTAGGGCTCAAGGGGGCATTGCATCCCGGCCTCCTGGACGAAAAGTTCTGGAGTGAGCGGCTGCAGGAAGAAGCGGCGGTGCCGCTGCGGATGCTCGTCCTCCCGTCGGGCAGCTCGAGCGAAGGCATGGAGGCCTTCGAGCTGATGGTGAGCGGCCGCGACGGCGAGCGCCTGCACGCGGTGCTCGTCCGGCGCGCACAGCACGACGATCCGCCGGCGATCGGCGCGCGCCGCGCGCTGCGCCTCGTGCCCGGCCACGCGGAACACCACCCGATCGATCTCGCCGACTGCGAGGCCGAGCTGTACTTCGAGCCCGCGCCGCACAAGCGCCTCGAGGAGCGCGTGCTCGACACGCTGCGGATGCTGCGCGCCGCCCGGCGCGTCGAGGGCGTCGCCGGCGCGCGCGCGCTGGCCGCGGGGCACAGCGAGCTGCCCCCGCCCGACGAGTTCCTGATCGCCGAGTGCCTGCTGAATCGCGGCTGGATCTAGCGCCGGCGGACCGCGAGCGGCTGCGCTCGCCGCGCTGCGAACTCGGATAGACTCTGCGGCCCGATGCAGGCCGCCGAAGTCCGAACGATCGTGCAGCGCGCGCTCGGCCGCGTGCTCGCCGAGCGCGGCATCGAGCAGGCGCCGACCGGTGCGGGTACCGCCGCGCCGTGGGTGCACGTCGAGGTCGCGCCGGCGAGCACGCGGCCGAGCGCGCGCTGCACGATCGTTCGGACTTCGGCGGCCTGCATCGGGCCGCAGAGTCTATCCGAGTTCGCAGCGCGGCGAG
>SCVU01000702.1 GCA_004296785.1 Planctomycetota bacterium | reverse complement strand
CCGGCGCCTTGTCGAGCTGGTCGAGCTCGTCGTCGGTCGCCTCCGGGCAGCTCTCGAGGCCCTCGCGCACGATCACGTGGCACGTCGAGCACGCGCAGACGCCGCCGCACGCGTGGTCGATGCCGACGTCGTGGCCGAGCGCGATCTCGAGCAGCGAGCCCGGCAGTCCGTCGCGCGTGTACGGCAGCTTGGCCGGGTCGACGGAGACCGTCTTCGATTCGCCGTCGGGATCGCGGTACGTGATGCGGAACGCGCGCGTGGGCAGCCGCGTCGCGGCGCTGCGGATGAACGGATTCTTGCCGCCCATGGTCGAGGCTCGGCTCGCGGCGCCTAGCGCCGCACGTTGGGCCGCTTGAACTGCAGCGGCGGCGGGACGAACGGCTTGGACGGATCGATCGTGATCTGATTCGCCGGCGAGCCGGCCGGTTCGACCTGCGCGAGGTTCGCGCGCGACGCGCGCGCGGCGCCGGCCTG
This sequence comes from Planctomycetota bacterium, assembly GCA_004296785.1. Classification (GTDB taxonomy): domain Bacteria; phylum Planctomycetota; class UBA1135; order UBA1135; genus GW928-bin9. The sequence continues at coordinate 6,115 of SCVU01000702.1, read as the reverse complement.
TGCGTGGCGGCGCTGCCCGCGCGTCGGGCCCGGCGGATCGATGCGCGTGATCTTCGACGGCATCGCCTTCTCGATCGCCTGCCACGAGCGGTACTCGCGCGGCGTGACGAGCGTGATCGCGACGCCCGAGCGGCCGGCGCGACCGGTGCGGCCGATGCGGTGCGTGTACTCGCTGATCTCGCGCGGCACGCCGAAGTTCACGACGTGCGAAACGTGCTCGACGTCGAGCCCGCGCGCCGCGACGTCGGTCGCGACGAGCGCCTTGACGCCGCCGGTGCGGAACGCGTCCATCACGCGGAACCGTGCGGCCTGGTCGTAGCCGCCGTGCAGCGCCTTGATGCCGAACGGCAGCCGCTCCAGGCGCCGCATCAGCCGGTCGACGTCTTCGCGGCGCGAGCAGAACACGAGGAACACGTCGTCGGGCTCGCTCTGTTCGAGCAGGCGCGTCAGCGCGAGCTCGCGGTCGTCCGGCGCGAGCTCGATCGAGAGCTGCTCGATCGACGGCACCGTCGCGACGCCGCGCGCGGTCGCGAGTTCGACCGGATTGCGCGTCGACTCCTTCGCCAGCGCCTGCAGCGCGGGCGGGAACGTCGCCGAGAAGTGCAGCGTCTGCCGCTCGTCGGGCAGCAGTGCCAGGATCGCGCGCACGTCGTCGGCGAATCCGATCTCGAACATCTTGTCGGCTTCGTCGAGCACCGCGAACTCGGTCCACGGGAAGCTCAGGAAGCGCTGGCGGTTGAGGTCGAGCACGCGGCCGGGCGTGCCGACCACGAGCTGCGCGCCGGCCTTCAGCGCGTCGACCTGCGGCATCAGCGGCTCGCCGCCGACGACCAGCGCGGTCTTCAGCCCGCGGCCCTTGCCGAGGATCGCGAGCACGTCGTGCACCTGCTGCGCGAGCTCGCGCGTCGGGCACAGCACGAGTCCGAGCACGGTCGCGCGCTGCGCGTCGAGCTTCGACACCATCGGTGCGCCGAACGCGAGCGTCTTGCCCGTGCCCGTCTCGGCCTTCGCGATCAGGTCGCGGCCGGCCAGCACGTGCGGGATCGCCATCGCCTGGATCGGCGTCGGCTTCGTGATGCCCATCTCCGCGATCGCGGCGCGCACGTCGTCGGCGAGGCCGAACGAATCGAAGTGCTCGACGTGCGACTCCGCCGCCGGCGGCGCGGGCGGCGCGGAGTGCGTCGGTTGCGCGGAGTGCGCCGAGTGCGAGGCATGCGCGGAGTGCGCGTCGCGCGCCGGCTCTGCGGCGGTCGCGCGGGATTCGTGTCGGGGCTCGACGCGGGCGTCGGGTTGCTGCGTTGCGCGCTGTTCGCCGCGGCCGCGGCCGCCGCGTCCGCCTCGACGACGGCGCGGACGGCCGTCGGATGCGCGACCCGGCTCTTCGGCCGGACTGGATTCTCGAGTTTCGATCTTGCTTCTGCTCCTCGCGGCCCGTCCTGCCTTCCTCGAGCCTTTCGAGGACTGGCGCGGCGCGCGATCAACGCACATCTTAGGGTATTCGGTCCCCGTACATGCAAATCGCGACCTGGAACGTGAACTCCGTGCGCGCGCGACTCGAGCGCGTGCTCCCCTGGCTCGAGGCGCGCCGACCCGACGTCGTGTGCCTGCAGGAGATCAAGTGCCAGGACGAGCAGTTCCCGCGCGAGCCGTTCGAGGAGCTCGGCTACCAGCTCGCCGTGTACGGGCAGAAGACCTACAACGGCGTCGCGATCCTCTCGCGGCGGCGCATCGAGAGCGTGGTCCGCGGGCTCGTCGGCGACGGCGAGGGCGCCGAGGCGCGCGCGATCGCCTGCCAGGTCGACGACATCCTGCTGCTGAACCTGTACGTCGTGAACGGCGAGAAGGTCGGCAGCGAGAAGTTCGCGAAGAAGCTCGGCTGGCTCGAGCGCTTGCACGCCACGGTCGCCGAGCGCTTCCCGATGACCGAGAAGGTCGTGCTGTGCGGTGATTTCAACGTCACGTTCGACGACCGCGACGTGTACGACCCGGAAGAGTGGCGCGAGAAGATCCTGTGCTCGACGCCCGAGCGCGAGGGCCTGGGAAAGGTGATGCGGCTCGGGTTGCACGACGCGCTGCGCAAGTTCGACGCGAACCCCGGCATCTACACGTGGTGGGACTTCCGCACGCGCGGTTTCGAGCGCGGCCTCGGCCTGCGCATCGACCACTTCCTGATGTCGGCGAGCGCGCTCGACGCGTGCCGCGGCATCGAAGTCGATCTCGACGCGCGGCGCGGCGCGAAGCCCAGCGACCATGCGCCGGTGCTGGCGACGTTCTAGCGCGCGGGTCGCGCTGGCCGCGTCGCTCGTCGCGCTCGCCGCGAGCTGCGGCGACGCGCGCCGCGCGCCGCCGCTGGAGAGCGCGATCCTGATCACGCTCGACACGACGCGCGCCGACGCGCTGTCGTGCTACGGCGGGCCCGCGGGCGCGACGCCGCACATCGCCGCGCTGGCGCGCGAGTCGCGCGTGTACGACCAGGCGCGCACGGTCGTGCCGCTGACGCTGCCCGCGCACGCGTCGATGCTGACCGGAGCGACGCCGCTGCGGCACCGCGTGCGCGACAACTCGCTCGACGCGCTGCCGCAGTCGGCCGACACGATCGCCGAGCGCGCGCGCGAGCGCGGCCTGTCGACCGCGGCCTTCGTCAGCGCCGTCGTGCTCGACCGCGCGTTCGGCACCGACCAGGGCTTCGACACCTACGACCAGCCGCCGCGCACGCTCGCGCAGACGACTTCGCACGCGGGCGAGCGCTCGGCCGCCGACACGATCGCGGCGGCGCAGGCCTGGCTCGCCGCGCGCGATCGAACGCGCGGTTTCCTGCTGTGGATCCACCTGTTCGACGCGCACGCGCCGTACGCGCCGCCCGCCGATTGCCTCGCGCAGGCGGGCGGCGACGCGTATCTCGGCGAGATCGCCGCGCAGGATCGCGCGCTCGGCGCGCTGCTCGACGGCCTGCGCGCCGACGGCACGCTCGCGCGCACGCTGGTCGTGCTGACCGCGGACCACGGCGAGAGCCTCGGCGAGCACGGCGAGGCGACGCACGGCGCGTACTGCTACGACGCGACGCTGCGCGTGCCGCTGCTCGTGCGCGACCCTGCGTCGGCGGGCCGCGGCGACCGCGACGCCGCGCCGGTCGGCGTGATCGACGTCGGGCCGACGATCGCCGAGGCGCTCGACCTGCGCGCGCTCGACGCCGACGGCGTCAGCTTGTTCCGCCGCGCGGCGCCGCCGTCGCGACGCCTGTATTTCGAGTCGTACTACGGCTACCTGTCGTACGGCTGGAGCCCGCTCGCCGGGTGCTTCGACGAGCGCGCGAAGTACATCCACTCGTCGCAGCCGGAGCTGTACGACCTCGCGTCCGATCCGCGCGAGCTGCGCGACGTGCACGCCGAGCGCGCGACCGACGTGCCGCGCTACGTCGACGCGATCGCCGCGGCCGCGGCGCGGCCGGCCTTCGCGCGCGCGGAGTCCGACCGCGTCGATGCCGCGATGCTCGAGCGCCTGCGCGCGGTCGGGTACACCGGCGGCGGCGCGATCGCGCACGCGCTGCCCGGTCCGCTCGACGCGAGCGCTCTGCCGAGCCCGCGCGCGCGCGCGGACGAGCTCGCGCGCACGCTCGACGCGCTCGGGCTGTCCGATGCGGGGCGCCACGCCGAAGCGGTCGAGCCGCTGCGCGCGATCGCGGCCGCGAATCCGCGCAACTACGTCGCGCTCGAGCGCCTCGGCAACGCGCTCGTGCTGCTCGGGCGCCACGCCGAGGCCGTCGCACCGCTCGAAGCGCTGTGCGCGAACGGACCGCAGTGGGCCGGCGCGCACTACAACCTCGGCGTCGCGCTGTACCAGAGCGGCCGCCAGGACGCCGGCCTCGATCACTTCCGCCGCGCCGTCGCGCTCGATCCCGGACACGTGCAGGCGCTCGACGCGCTCGCGAAGGTGCTCGAAGCGCGCGGCGCGCGCGCCGAGGCCGCCGAGTTCCGCGCGGCGCTCGAGCGCGTGCGCTGATCCGCGCTTCAGTTCTTGCGCCGGCCGTGCTCGTCGAGCGCGATGCGCGCGCGCACGAGCGGATCGAGCTCCGCGAGCAGCGCCTGCATGCAGCGGTGCGGCAGTGCGAGCTGCAGCACGAGCCGGTCGGCGAGCTGTCCGAACGGCAGCTTCGCGAGCTCGAGCGAAGCTCCCGGCACGCCGCGCGCCAGCGCCGCGAGCAGCGCGGGGCGCAGCTGCGCGACCTCGGCGTGCGGCGGGATCGGCTCCTCGAGCACCTGCGCCGCGACGAGCCGGTACGCGTGCGGCGACGGCACCTCGACGAGCTCGACGCGCGCGATCCCGCCGAGCACCAGCAGGAAGCGCCCGTCCTCCAGCCGCTCGTGCCAGCGGATCACGCCGAGCCCGGCGCGCGCGTAGACCGGCGGCGCGCCCGGCAGCTCGCTCTCGTGGCCCTCGGCGACGGTCCCGATCACGATGTGACCCTGCCCGTCGAGCGAGTCCTCGACCATGCGCCGGTAGCGCGGCTCGAAGATGTGCAGCGGCTCGTCGCGCCCGGGGAACAGCCAGAAGTTCGCGAGCGGGAACAGCGGCACGCTCGCGCCGTCCGCGCTCGGGCGGCGCTGGATCTTCGCGTCGGCGTTCACGCCGAGAACGGACCGCTGCGATCGGGCTCCGAGCGCCGGTCGCGCGGTGCGCGCCGCTCGCTTGCGGCGCTCGCGTCGTTCGATGCGCTCGCGCCGCCCGCTCCGCGCCTGCGCTCGCGCAGCGCCGACATCGAGCGCACGGTCGCGTACAGCTCGCGCGACTCGCGCTCCAAGCCGCGGCCCTGGTAGCTGCGCGCGAGGTTCATCGTGTGCCGCTGCAGCAACAGATCGCTCGGCGCGTCGAGGAACCACGCCGGCTCCGGCGCGAGGCCGTGCCGCGCGAGGTACTCGTCGCACTCGCGCCGCGTGCGCGAGCGGCCGCCGTCGAACGGATCGATCAGCACCGCGCGCGGTCCCGCGTACAGCCGCAGCATCACGTGCCCAGGCAGCGGCACGCACGTCGCGCGCAGTCCGGCGCGATCCGCGACGCACGCGTAGAGCGCGCACAAGGACAGCGGCATGCCGCGGCGGCGCTCGATCGTCCGGTGCAGCAGCACGTTGTCCGGCTGGTGGTAGTCCTCGCGATCGCCGCTGTAGCCGAGGTCGCCCGCGAGGTACACCGCGAGCTGCAGCGCGGCCTCGAGCGGCTCGCTCGCGCGGCTCGCGCGCGCGCGCACTTCGACGGCCATCGCGGTCATCGCGCGCCGATAGGGACGCGCGTCGAGATCGGGATACGCGTAGCGCGACAGCAGGAACAGCGAGCCCTCGAGATCCGCGTCGGGGCGCGCGGCGCGGCGCACGAGCCGGCGCAGCACTTCCTCGCGGCGCAGCGCGAGCAGCGTCGCGCGCGCGCGGGCGCGCTTGCGCGGATCGGTATCCGAGCACGCGCGTCGCAGCGCGCGCAGCGGCGAGCGGCCCATCGCGGCGAGCTCCGTCTGCACGGCCGCGACGACGCGCGGCGAGTCGTCGAGCAGCAGCTCGAACAGCGCGGAGAGCCGCGGATCGCGCGTCGCTTCGCCGCGGGTCCGCGCGGGTGTGGGCAGGGCCGCTTGCGGATCGAGTGGCGCGGAGGGAGGCATGCCTGGACCGTTGGCATCATACGAGCCCAGCTGGTCCGCGGGGGCGCGTTCCGCGCGCGTCGGAACTCTCGGATCGGAGTCGGTCGCGGTTCTTGCGAGCCTCGGACACCCTCCGTATCTTCTTAGGCCTCGAAGTCCGACCACGGGGCTCCCAAGTCTCGGCGGTTGCCCCGCTCCGAGCGCCCGCGGAGGGTTCGATTCGACTCCCTCGCGCGCCTCCCATCGCGTTCCGCGCATGCCTTCCTCCTTGTCAGCGCCGTCTCGAGCCACGCGTCGCGTCGTGATCACGCACGCGCTGCGCACGCCGATCGGACGCTACCTGGGGTCGTTCGCGGATCTGTCGGCGGCGGATCTCGGCGCGAGCATCGTGAAGAGCGTGCTCGCCCGCGCCGGCGTCGAGGCGACGGCCGTCGACGAGCTCGTGTTCGGCAACGCGCGCCAGGCCGGCGGCGGTCCGAACCCCGCGCGGCA
>SCVU01000701.1 GCA_004296785.1 Planctomycetota bacterium | reverse complement strand
CGTCGCTTCCGACGCGGCGCCTGCGAGCGCCTCAGCCGAGACGCGCGGGCTCTTCGCGACGTTCTGCGCGGCCTGTCACGGCGCGACGGGCGACGGGAACGGGACGACGAAGCTCGATCGGCCGGCGCGGTCGTTCAAGGATGGCGGTTTCTCGTACGGGAACACGCCGGACGCGATCGCGAAGACGCTCGCGTACGGGATCCCGGGTTCGGTGATGCCGAGCTTCGGAACGTCGCTCTCCGAGGAGCAGCGAATCGCGCTCGCGAAGTACGTGATCGAGCTCGGGCCGCAGGACATGCCGACCGAGAGTCCCGATCGCGTGATGGTGGTGAGCGATCGCGCGCTCGTCGCGCGCGGCAAGTTGCCGCCGATCGTCGAGGGCGGCGAGGAGATTCCGCGCGGATTGCTCGTCGGGACGCCCGACGGCTTCACGTTCGCGTACCGCACCGACGACCTGCGCCTGATCGCCGTCTACCAAGGCGAGTTCGCCGAGCGCACCGACTGGATGGGCCGCGGTGGCACGCAGCTCAAACCGCTCGGCAAGCTGGTCGCCAGCTTCGGACGCGGCACACCAGAGCAGTCGTTCTTCGTTCGCGACGAGTACGGGATGGGCGTGCGCTGCACCGCGCGGTTCCTCGGCTCACGAGTGCTGGGCAGCGACGCGGCTGTTGAGTTCGAACTGGCGCCCGCGCGCGGAGCAACCACCAAGCCGGTCGCTCGCGTCGCCGAGACGATGCGCCCGGCGAGCTCGTCCGTTGGTAGCGGATGGCGGAGGAGGCTAGTGGTCGAGAATCTCACGGATGCTGTGCTCGGAATCGAGAACGTCACGGCGTTGGACGTGCAGCTCGTCAAGGACCGCAAGAACGTCGAGTCCGTGCCCGACAGCGCAATGTCGATGCGCCGTCTGATCGAAGGAGGGGGGAGTGTCGTCGACGCTTGGTGGTCACCAGTTGCGGGCGAAGGCGACGGGGCCGGCGAAGCCGGATACCACTTCGACTTCGTCGTCGCGCCGCACTCGACGCGCGAAGTCAACACGCTCACTCTGCTCGTACCCGTGTGGAACGACGACATCGCGAAACGCTGGAGCGATGAAGTGAAGTCGATGACGAGCGGAGGTGTTCGGTGAAGCGACTGGCCTTGCTCTTCCTGGCGTTTCTGATCGGCGAGCTATCCGTCGTCGCTCAAGCTCCGACCGAAGCAGACTCGTACGCGGTCGACTATCTGACGCCGCCCGAGGGCGCGATCCTCGAAGTGGGGGGGATGGACTTCTTGCCGGATGGGCGCCTCGCGCTGTCGACACGGCGTGGACAGGTGTGGCTCGTCGACAACCCGCTCGCGAAGGATCCGAAGGATGCGAAGTTCACGCTCTTCGCCGAAGGCCTGAACGAAGGCCTCGGCCTCAAGGTCGTCGACGGCCAGATCCACATCGTGCAGCGCAGCGAGATCTCGCGCCTTGTCGACGTCGACAACGACGGCCGCTGCGACCGCATCGACACCCTCAGCGACGGCTGGGGCTTGTCGGGCAACTACCACGAATTCGCGTACGGCCTGCCGCGCGACGCAGCGGGCAACTTCTACATCTCGCTGAACGTCAGCTTCTTCGACAAGACGTGGTGGCTCGGCTCGTCGACCGTTCCGTATCGCGGCTGGGTTCTGCAAGTCGCGCCGAGCGGCGCGGTGACTCCGTTCGCGACCGGCTTCCGCTCGCCGAATGGCATCAACATGAGCCCGGACGGCGAGCTGTTCGTCACCGACAACCAAGGTGATTGGGAACCCGCGGGCCCGCTGTACCACGTGCAGAAGGGCAAGTTCTACGGACACCCGGCCGGCCTCGCGTGGACGAGCGAGTACAAGGACGCGAAGGTCACGCCGAGTCAGCACGAGCCGACCGCGGTCCCGCGCGAAGCGCCCGTCGTGTGGTTCCCGTACAAGTGGTCGCGCTCGGCGGGCAACATGGTGTGGGACACGAGCGAGGGGAAGTTCGGCCCCTACTGGGACCAGATGTTCGTCGCCGAGCTGACGAACGGCATGGTGCTGCGCGTGCAGACCGAGAAGGTGAAAGGCGCGTACCAGGGCACGGTGTTCCTGCACCGCCAGCGCATCGGCTCGGTCAATCGCGTGCTGCAGGCGAGCGACGGCACGTTGATGTGCGGCTTCACGAATCGCGGCTGGGGCGGTTTTCCGCCGAGCCACGGCGTCGGGCGCGTGCGGTACACGGGCAAGCTGCCGTTCGACATCGAGCGCGTGCATCTGCGCAGCGATGGCTTCGACGTGAAGTTGACGAAGCCGGTCGCGGCGAGTTGGCGCGCGAGCGACGAGAGCGCGGTGGCGATGCAGTACCACTACGACTACTGGTGGCAGTACGGTTCGCCGGAGCGCGACCACAAGAAGCTCGTCGTGAAGTCCGTCGAGCTCGGCGCCGATCGTCGCTCGCTGCGGGTCGCGGTCGACGGGCTCGAAGCCGGCCGCTGCGCGCGCGTGATCCTGAGCGGGCTCGTCGCCGAGGACGGCACGCCGCTGTTGCACGAGGAGTTCAACACCACGATCAACCAGTTGCCCGACGGCCCTGCGACGACGACGCCGATCGCGCGCATCGTGCCGCCGCCGATCGGTCGCAATCCCGAGCAGCTCGGCTGGCTGCGGCTGTGCTGGGACGACGCGACCGCGCTGTGGAAGCACGACGGTTGGAGACTGTGCGACGCGATGTACGAGCCGGCGAACCCGACGCGCTTCGCGATCAGCGACGGCATGGGCGCGCTCGTCAGCGTCGATCCGAGCGCGGGTCCGTTCGAGTCGAAGCCCGAGTTCGGCGACTACGCGTTCCACGCGGAGTTCACGCTGACCGAGGCCGCGGATCTGCGGCTCGTGCTCGGCGGCGCGCACGAGGTGCAGTTCCTCGACACGCCCGACGGCAAGCGCTGCGGCGCGGTGCTCGGCGCGAGCGAGGCGGCCGATCGACTGCCCGAGCTGCGCGTGTACAAGGGCGCGGGTCAGGAGCACGCGATCGACGTCGTGTACGAGGCCGCGAGGTTCGAGAACGGGCGCAAGGTGAAGAACGCGCGCATCGTCAAGCTCGCCGTCGACGAGACTCCGTTGCTCGAGAACGTCGAGCTCGCCGGTCCCAGTCGCGGCGTCGCGGGCGTCGAGCGCGCGCTCGCACCCGTCGCATTCCGCATGGCGAGCGGCCAGGTCGCGCTCGGCGGTATCCGCGCGCTGCCGATGAACCCGCCGAAGGACGACGTGGGCTGGACGCCGATCTTCGACGGCGAGAGCCTCGACGGCTGGTACGCGTCCGAAGGCGGCACGTGGACGATCGAGGACGGCGTGATCACGAGCGGCGGCAAGCGCAGCCACTTGTTCAGCCCGCGCGGTGACTACAAGAACTTCGAGTTGCGCGCGCAGATCAAGATCGAAGAAGGCAGCAACTCGGGCCTCTACTTCCGCGCCACGAAGGGCGAGGGCTGGCCGGACGGCTACGAGGCGCAGATCAACGCGTCGTTCCCCGATCCGCAGAAGACGGGCAGCCTGTACAACCTCGCGCCGCTGAAGACTGCGCTCATGGCGGCAAACGCGTGGTTCGAGTACCGCGTGCGCTGCGAGGAAGTCGCGGACGGAACGCGCGTGCGGATCTGGACCGAGGGCGTGCTCGTCAACGACTACGTCGACAAGGAGCGCAAGCACGCGAGCGGGCACATCGCGCTGCAGCAGCACCACGAGGGCTCCGTCGTGCAGTGCGCGAAGCTCGAGATCCGCGAGCTGCCGTGATGCGCGACGTTCTGATCGGGCGAGCGCCGACCTCGCCCGCGGCTATTCGAACGAGTTGATGAAGTGCACGACGTGCGGCCACGCGCGCAGCACGACGTCGTCGTTGCGCGTGACCGGATCGATGGCCTGCGCCAACATCAGCGCCGGTCCGAACAGCGCGTGGTAGCCGAGCGCGAGCGCGAGCGGCCAGCGCACGAGCGCTGGCCAGCTGCGCCGCGCGATCCAGCACGCGAGCCAGCCGAGCGCGAGCGACGGCACGAGCAGGATCGCGGCGAGCGTCGCGCCGTTGTGCCACCCGTTCGGCTTGCGCAGCGCGCTCGCGATCACGAACGCGACGGCGATCGCGCTGCTCGCGACCGCGAACGCGCGCCACTCGCGCCACGCCTGGCTCGCGCCGGGATTCGCACGGGCGTCTCGCACGAGCTCGGCCATTTCACCTGTCATCGTGCCGCGCGGCGCCGCGCCGGTCGAGTGGCCGGCCCTTGTCGGATCGCCCGCGCGGCGTTCTGATCAGTCGCGAGGGTTCGATCGCACGCATGAGGGTTGCCGTTCTGATCGCGAGGGTGCTCGCGGCGTCGTTCGCCGCGTGCGCGTTCGCGAGCGCGGCGCCCGCGCAGGCGAAGTCCGGCGAACTGCGCGTGCTGAGCGAGGGCCGCCGCGCTCCCGGCCTCGTCGCGCGCGGCCAGCCGTGGAAGCCCGAGGCGCTCGGCATCCAACTGCGCGGCGGCGCGGCGATCGCGATCGACGAGCTCGGCGCCGGCGACTTCCTCGTGCGCGCGCGCGTGTTCGTCGCGGACCGGCGCCGCCAGGGCAGCGCGCTCGTGCTCGGCGAGAGCCAGCTCGTGCTCGACGCGCCGAAGCAGCTCGAGTGGAACGGGCCGCTGTTCGCGAGCCTCGGCAAGCCCGTCGCCGTCGACTTCGCGCCGAACAACGTCGCCACCGTCGAAGTCGAGCGCGTGGGCGAGAAGCTCTCGCTGCGCGTCGATTCGGCGCTCGTCGCCGAGGGCCGCACGGGGCTCGGCGCGGTCGGCCGCTTCGGGCTCGTCGCGCGCGACGGCGAGCTGCGCTTCGATCGCTTCGAGGTGCGCGGCGCGCTCGTGCCGCCCGCGCCCGAGGACCGCCTCGCGAAGATCGAGGCCGCGATCGACAGCGGCATCGAGCGCGGCGTCGAGTGGCTGATCGACCAGCAGCAGCGCGACGGCTCGTGGGGCAATCACCAGGTCGTCTATCCGGCCGGCATGACCGGGCTCGCGCTGTACGCGCTGCAGCGCTGCGGCGTGCGCGCCGATCATCCGTCGATCCGGCGCGGCTACGCGTACCTCGATTCGATCGAACCACGCGAGACGTACGGCCTGTCGTTCGCTCTGCTCGCGTACGGCGTCGATCCGCCGCCGGAGCGCAAGAAGCGGATGCAGCAGCTGCTCGAGCGCCTGCTCTCGTGGCAGCGCGACAGCGGCTGGGGTTATCCCGAAGCGCTCGCCGGCACGCGCGGTTTCGAGGGCGTGCACGACAAGGCCGATCTGTCGTGCACGCAGTACGCGGCGCTCGCGCTGCGCGCGTGTCAGAGCGCCGGGCTCGACGTGCCGAAGGAGGCGTGGCTGCGCTGCATCGACGCGGCCGATGCGTTCCTCGGGCCGGTCGAGCGGCTGAACACGACGGGTGCGACGAAGGGCGCGCGGCAGGAAGCGGCCGGGTTCCGCTACCTCGTCGAGCGCGAGCCGACGGGCTCGATGACGGCCGCGGGGATCTGCGTGATGAAGCTCGCGCGCAACGGGCTCGCCGATCGACTGCCGCAGCAGCCGAACGACAAGAGCCGGCGCGGCATCGAGCTCGGCCTCGCGTGGCTCGGCTCGCGCTTCGACGTCAACGCCGACGTCGGCGGCGACAAGGCCTGGCACCTGTACTTCCTCTACGGCATCGAGCGCGTCGGCGGACTGCTCGAGATCGATCGCATCGGCGCGAGCGCGTGGTACGAGGACGGCGCCGAGTGGCTGGTGAAGCGGCAGAACGGCGACGGCAGCTGGCGCGCGCCGGAGGCGGGCGGCGATCCGGCGCACGTGCGCCAGTCCGAGTCGGACACGTGCTTCGCGCTGCTGTTCCTCAAGCGCGCGACGCGCGCAGCGCGGACGGTCGCGCTCGACGAGCTGTTGAAGGCGCCGCGGCAGTCCGACGCCGACGTCAAGCTGCGCGCGAGCGGACGCGGGCCGGTCACGGTGTGGATCGAGGGTTTCGCGGAGCGCGTCGTCGCCGAGCACGCCGGGGCGGGTGTGCGCGTCGTCGCGGTCGAGTACCGCTCGGGCGACGAGGTGCTGGCGCGCGTCGGTGCGGACGCGGACGCGCGCTGGGACGGCGAACCGCTCGCGACGAGCCTCGTGTTCGACCGACCGGGCCAGCGCGAGCTCGTCGCGGTCGTGCACGTGCGCAAAGCCGACGCGGGCGACGCGGGCACGAGCGTCGAGCTGCGCTCGCAGCCGATCAAGCTGCGCGTCGACGGCGTGCTGCGGCCGTGGATGCTCGAGGTCGCCGGCGAGCGCGCGCAGAACCTCGCGCTCGCGACGGCGTCGAGCGGCAGTGCGAGCTCGGAGCTCCAGGCGGCGCAGCCTGGCGCGGCCGTGACCGACGGCTGGCAGTGGACGCGCTGGTTGTGCGCGCGGGACGACAAGCAGCCGACGCTGACGCTGGAGTTCAAGAAGGCGGTGCGCGCGAGCGAGCTCGTGCTGCACCCGGCGTGCACGCGCTACGCGGAGCTCGGCCGCTTCGATCGGGTGCGCACCGTGCAGGTGCGCGTGAACCACGACAAGAAGGCGCTCGAGGTGCAGGCGCCGGCGGACGAGCTCGAGCCGATCCGCGTGCCGCTCGGCAAGGGCGTCGCGATCACGAAGCTCGAAGTGCGGATCGCCGCGCGCGACAAGGGCGGCGCGGAGGCGGGGACGACGGGCTGGACGGAGATCGCGCTGTACAAGTAGGCGCGCGCTCCGCGGCCGCCGCGCTCGCCGCGCGCTATGCGTACCGCACGCGCGGCCGCGCAGCCGGATCGAACGGCACGCGCGCGTCGGATTTGGCGCGCAGCACCGGCGCGAGCGCGCGCTGCATCTCGGCGAGCAGCGCGGCGACGTCGAGCCCAAGATGCGCCGGCAAGTACGCCGCGAGGAACTTGCGGTGGCCCGTGTACAGCTTGCGCGCGCCTTCGAGGTTGCCCTCGGTCCAGTGGTGCAGGCAGATCGCGGCCTGGATCAGGCCCTTGTAGAAATCGGCGTCGGGGCCGCTCGTCGCCTCCCACAGCTCGTCGAGCACCTCGTGCGAGTCGTGGTAGCGGCCGGCGTCGAACAGTTCGAGTGCGGCGCGCAGCTGCTGCGCGTCGGTTGCGGCGGACAACGCGTCAGCCCTTCTTCGCGGGCGGCTTCGGCTCGCCGTCGGGCTTGTCGTCGCCCTTGTCGCCGCCCTTCTCGCCGAGCTTCTGCTTCAGCTCGTCCTTGCCCATGCCCCAGTACAGGTGCCACTTCACGAGCTTTCCCTTCGGGAGCTCCGGCAACTGCGGCGCGATCTCGAGCTTCTTCTTGTTGTCGTTCCACCAGCGCTGCCAGTCCTCGTAGCGCTGACCTTCCGCGCCCGTCAGCACCGAGAGAGCGAGCGAGATCTCGTTCATGAACGGCGCGATCTTGTGGGGGCCGAGCGTGTTCATCAGTCCGATCAGCGCCTCGACCGAGTCGGCGTCGCGGATGTTGCCGAGGCCATAGATGCGCGCCTCGTCGACCTTGTACGGCGCCGCGCCGAGCGCGCCGTCGCGCAGCAGCGGGATCGCGCGCTTGTCGCCGTGCGAGGCGACCGCGCGCAGCACGCTCGGATAGAGCTTCTCGTCCTTCTGCGTCGTGCTCTGCTTCGCGAAGTCGAGCAGCGCTTCGAACGCCTTCGGATGGCGCATCGTCCGCAGCGCCTCGACCGTCGCGCTGCGCACCGCGGGCTCGTCCTTGCGCTTGAGCCCGCGCGCGAGCGCCTCGATCACCGCGGCGTCGACGACTTCCCTGGCGGACTCGATCGCGGCCAGGCGCGCCTCGGGCGTGCCCCTGTCGCCTGGCTTCTCGCCGAACGCCTTGTCGAGCGTCTCGACCGTCGCCTTCACGCGCGCCGCGTCGACCGGCGCGGGTTTCTCGTCGGGAAGGCAGGTGCACAACACGAGCAGCAGCGGGATCAGCATGGGTTTCTCCGGGGCGGTCCGCGGGACGCGCTCCCAACCGGCCCGCGAGCGCCGGGTCTCGAAACGAACGGGGCGCGGAGCCGAACGCTCCGCGCCCCGAGCTTACGCCAACGCCGTCGGCTTCAGGAGGCCGGCGGCTCGGTCTGAGCCTGGCCGCCGCCTTCGGCGTCGGGCGCGCTGACCACGGCCGCGACCGGCTGCGCGGGTTCGCCCAGCGCCGATTCCTGCTGCACGAACTTCAGCGCCTCGGCCGCCTTCACGTCGCCCTCGACCGTCACGACGATCGGCTTCGACGTGTCGAAGTCGGCGCGCAGCAGCTGCTCGGCCAGCGGGTCCTCGACGTAGCGCTCGATCGCGCGGCGCATCGGGCGCGCGCCGAAGTCCTCGTTGAAGCCCTTGATCATCAGGAACGCGAGCGCCTGCGCGTCGAGCTCCAGCTTCAGCCCGCGCTGCGCGACGCGCTCCATCACTTCCTTGAGCTGGAGGTGGATGATGCGCTTCAGGTCTTCCTCGTTGAGCGGATTGAAGATGATCAGCTCGTCGATCCGGTTGAGGAACTCGGGGCGGAAGTGCCGCTCGACCTCGCTCATCACGTCGGAGCGCATGCGTTTGCGCCGGTCCGTCATCGCCTCGTCCTTCGACGGCTTGCCGAAGCCCAGCGAGGAGCCGGCCTTCATCATGTGCGAGCCCAAGTTGCTCGTCATGATCAGGATCACGTTGCGGAAGTCGACGTGCCGGCCGAACGAGTCGGTCAACCGCCCTTCCTCCATGATCTGCAGCAGCATGTTGAAGACGTCGGGGTGCGCCTTCTCGATCTCGTCGAGCAGCACGACCGAGTACGGACGGCGGCGCACCTTCTCGGTGAGCTGACCGCCCTCTTCGTAGCCGACGTAGCCCGGGGGCGCGCCGACCAGGCGGGAAGCGTTGTGCTTCTCCATGTACTCGCTCATGTCGATCGTGATGACCGCTTCCTGGTCACCGAACATGAACTTCGCGAGCTGCTTGCACAGGAACGTCTTGCCGACGCCGGAGGGGCCGAGGAACACGAACGAGCCCATCGGGCGCTTCGGATCCTTGAGGCCCGAGCGCGAGCGGCGCACCGCGCGCGCGATCGCCTTGATCGCGTCGTCCTGATTGATCACGACCGTGCCGAGCTCGTTCTCCATCGCGAGCAGCCGCTCGGCCTCGCCCTTCGTCATCCGCTGCAGCGGGATGCCGGTCATCTTCGCGACCGTCTCGGCGATCACCTCGGCGTCGACGGTGCCGGTGGCTTCCTTCTCGGCCTGCTTCGAGCGCCAGTCCTTCTGCAGCTCTTCGCGCTTCTTGCGCAGCTGGTAGGCCTGGTCGCGCAGCTTGGCGGCCTTCTCGAACTCCTGGTTGCCGACCGCCTTCTCCTTGGCGCGATCGAGCTCCTCGATCTGCTTGGAGATGTCCTTCATGTCCGGCGGCGCGACCATCGAGCGCAGGCGCACGCGCGCGCCGGCCTCGTCCATCACGTCGATCGCCTTGTCCGGCAGGAAGCGGTTGTTGATGTAGCGCGTCGACAGCTCGACGGCCTTCTCGAGCGCCTCCTCCGTGTAGTGCACGCGGTGGTGGCTCTCGTAGCGGTCGCGCAGGCCCTTCAGGATCTCGCGCGCCTCGGTCGGGCTCGGCGGCTCGACGTTGACCGACTGGAAGCGGCGCTCGAGCGCGCCGTCCTTCTCGATGTGCTTGCGGTACTCGTCGAGCGTCGTCGCGCCGATGCACTGGATCTCGCCGCGCGAGAGCGCCGGCTTCAGCACGTTCGACGCGTCGATCGCGCCCTCCGCGCCGCCCGCGCCGACCAGCGTGTGCAGCTCGTCGATGAACACGACCACGTCCTTGACGCGGCGCACCTCGGTCATGACGGCCTTGATGCGCTCCTCGAACTGGCCGCGGTACTTGGTGCCGGCGACCATCAGGGCGAGGTCGAGCACGACGATGCGCTTGTTGCGCAGCAGCTCGGGCACCTCGTTCGCGATGATCTTCTGCGCGAGGCCCTCGACGATCGCGGTCTTGCCGACGCCGGGCTCGCCGAGCAGCACGGGATTGTTCTTGGTGCGGCGCGAGAGGATCTGGATCACGCGCTCGATCTCGTTCGCGCGGCCGATCACGGCGTCGAGCTTGCCCTCGCGCGCGAGCTCGGTGAGATCGCGGCCGAACGCGTCGAGCGCCGGCGTCTTGCTCTTCGAGTTGCCGCTCGGGCTGGCGCCGCTGCCCGCAGCGCCGCCGGCGCCGCTCGCGCCGGCCTCGCCGCCGCTCTCGCCGCCGGTCGACGCTTCCTCTTCGTCCTCTTCGTTCGTGTCGGCGCCGAGGAACTCGAGCACTTCCTCGCGCACGTCCTCGAGCTTGACGCCGAGGTTGAGCAGCACCTTCGCGGCGATGCCCTCGTTCTCCTTGATCAGGCCGAGCAGCAGGTGCTCGGTCCCGATGTAGTTGTGGCCGAGGTTGCCGGCTTCCTCGACCGACAGCTCGAGCACCTTCTTCGCGCGCGGCGTGAACGGCAGCTGACCCATCGTCACCATCGACGGGCCGGTCTTCACCAGCTTCTCGACCTCGGCGGTGATGCGCTCGAGATCGATGCCCATGTTCTTCAACACGTTCGCGGCGACGCCGCTGCCCTCCTGCACGAGGCCGAGCAGGATGTGCTCGGTGCCGAGGTACTCGTGGTTGAACCTCTGCGCCTCGTGGCGTGCGAGGTTCATGACCTTCTTGGCGCGATCGGTGAAGCGGTCGAACATGGGTGTGGATGAGTCCGTTCGCGGGGTGCCGTGCGCCGCGGAAACAGCGCACCGGCTACATCGGCCATTTGATCCCCCGGGTTGATCCCTCGACGGGCCGAATCGCCCGCGGCTCGGCCAAGTTGGCCCGCCGCACCGCGCGATCCGATCCGACCGGGACACCAGGGGTGGCGGCCGGCGCCAATTATGGGATGGAACGGTCGCGATTCAAAAGCGACCCCGTCCGCCGGCGGGTGCGTTCAGCCGCCGGCGGCGGGCGGCGCGCCCGACTCGAGCGCCGGCGCGATCCGCGCGAGCTCGTCGCGCAGCCGCGCGGCGGTCTCGTACGCCTCGTCGCGGATCGCCGCGTCGAGCTGCTGGCGCAACTCGCCGACGCGCGTGCGGCGCTGCTGCTCGGCCTCGTCGACGCCCGGAAGACGACCGAGGTGCGACGTCGCGTTGTGCATCCGCTTGAGCAGCGGCTCGAGGTGCTTGGCGAAGTGCTGGTAGTCGTGGGCGCAGCCCAGGCGCCCCTTCGAGCGGAACTCGGCGAGCGTCATCCCGCAGCGCGGGCACGGCGGCTCGGCCGCGGGCCGCTTGCGCCCCGCCTGCTCGAGCATGCTCATGATGTGCGCGACGTTCTTCGAGACCGTCGGCGGCAGCGCCTCGATCTCGAGCTGTTGCGCGCACTTCGAGCACAGGTGCTTGAGCGAGACCGACTGCGTCTTCTGACCTTCGGGTGAGGTCTCTTGACCGATCTCGGTGATCCGCACCGTGGCCTGATTCTTCGAGCAGACTTCGCAGAGCATGGGGTCGGCGGAGTTGCGCCTCTCGTTTTATCTATAAGCGCGCGCGCGGCGGCTGTCGAGAGCCGCGCGCCGCGCGGCGCTCACGGATCGCGGTAAACCGGCGCGGCGTGCTCGAGCATGGCCGCCGTGATGCGGTGGCGCTTGAGCAGCGCCTGCACCTCGGGGCTGCCGTGCGCGACGAAGGCGGCGAGCAGGCCGAGCGTGCCGCTCGACTCCGGCAGCGCGGCGAGGAACGGTTCGAACGAGCCGTCGAGCCCGATCGCGCGCTCCGCGGGCGGCGTCGGATCGCCGTCGCGCCCGGCGAGCGCGGCTCGCACGCGCAGCGGCGCGAGCCCGAAGCGCGCGCCGAGCTCCGGCTCCTGCTCGAGCGCGCACATCAGGATGTGCGCGGGAGCGATCGACGTGCGGCCCAGCCGGTGCGCGAGCTTGCAGCCCTGGCTCAGGCAGCGCCGCGCGTCCTGCGAGTAGCCGCGGAAGAGTCCGTGGCCGGCCTCCGGATCGATGACGACGGCGGCATCGACGCGGCGCAGCGGCAGCTCGAGCGCGGCCGCGAGCTCCGGCAGCTCGCCCAGCGCCGCCTCCAGCACTTCTGCGACGCCGACCGCGGCCGCGTTCGATGCATCGGCGAGCGCGCGCGCCGCGAACAGCGCGCGCACCGTCCGCACCGAGAACGGCAGCGTGACGCCGGAGCCGACGACGAACAGTCCCTCGCACAGCGCGAGCGCCTCGACCGCGATCGACTCCGGGTCCGCGAACGCGTGCACGACCGCGCGATGCGCGGCGGCGTCGTCGTCGCGCATCAGCTCCCACAGCAGGTGCTCGGGGCAGGTCGTGCGCGCGTGCCACAGCAGCGCGTGGTCGCCGGCCGCCTCGAGCGCGCGCCGGCCGTACGGCGAGAGCCGCGCGACGAGCGCTGCGGCCGCCGGCTCGAGATGCAGCGGGCTCATCGCGGCGTCCTCATCCGGCCGCGCCGCCGTCGCGCGGCGGCAGGCACGCGCGGAAGTGCTGCGCGCGCTGCTCGAAGTTCAGGTACGCGTCGAAGCTCGCGCACGCGGGCGAGAACAGAATCGCCTGGCCCTCGCGCGCGCGCTCGAACGCGCGCGCGACCGCGGTCGGCACGTCGGCGACCGCTTGTGCGTCGACGCCGCGCGCGGCGAACGCGCGCGCGAGCGGTTCGGCGGCGGCGCCGAAGCACAGCGCGAGCGCGACCTTCGAGCGTGCGCACTCGACGAGCTCGTCGAGCGGCAGGTTCTTCGCCTTGCCGCCGCACAGCAAGACGACCGGCTCGCGCATGTCGGCGAGCGCGGCGAGCGTCGAGTCCGGCGTCGTCGACACGCCGTTGTCGATCACGCGATGGCCGGCGCGCACGCCGAGCTCCTGCATCCGGTACTCGAGGCCGGCGAGGCGCGGGATCGCGGCGCGCAAGCGCTCCGGCGCCGCGCCGGCGGCGCGCGCGAGCGCGAGTGCGGCGAGCGCATTGCCGCGCTGGAACCGCCCCGGCACCGCGAAGTCCGCGACGAACCCGACCTCGAGCGCGCCGCAGCGGAACGAGCCCGCGTCGACGTGCCAGCCGGCCGCGCGCTGCGCCGCGCTCGGCTGGCGCGCCGCGTCGGGCGGCCAGTAGAGCTCGCGGCGGCCGCGCGCGAGCGGCGCCGTCGCCAGGCGCTCGTCGCAGCCGGGCAGCAGCGCGACGCCGTCGTCGGCGACGAGTTGGAGGATGCGCAGCTTCGCGGCGCGGTACGCGTCGAGCGTGCCGTGCCGTTCGAGGTGATCGGCGAGCACGTTGACGATGCACACGGCCGCGACGCGCGCCGTCAGCGCGGCGGGCGCGGCCAGTGCTTCGAGCTGGTACGAGGAGATCTCGACGACGCACCAATCGTCCGCGCGCATCGCGGCGGTCGCGTCGAGCAGCGAGCGCCCGATGTTGCCGCCGAGATGGACCGGGATGCCGGAGTGTTCGAGCAGCTGCGCGGTGAACGCCGAGGTCGAGCTCTTGCCCTGCGTGCCGGTGATCGCGATCACGCGCGCCGGGCACGCCTCGAGGAACAGCTCCATCTCCGAGCTGATGCGCGCGCCGCGCGCCCGCGCGCGCTCGAGCAGCGCGTTCGACGGCGCGACGGCGGGGTTCGCGATCACGAGCTCGGCAGCGTCGAAGTCGCGCTCGCGGTGCTCGCCGAGCACGTACTCGACGTCGAGGTCCGCGAGCGCGGTGAGCGCCGGCGCAAGCTCTTCCGCGCGGCGCAGGTCCGTCGCGAGCACGCGCGCGCCCTGCTGTGCGAGATAGCGAACCACGCCGACGCCGCCGCCGAACGAGCCCAGTCCCATCACGAGC
>SCVU01000700.1 GCA_004296785.1 Planctomycetota bacterium | reverse complement strand
CCCCACGCGCAATCGACGCTGACGAGCTCGGAGGCCTGCACGCGCAGCTCGGGCGGCGGCGGAACCCCCAACGCGGCTGCGCCGCCGACGCTGCGACTGCGCTGCACGACGAGCCGCGCGTGCCCGGTCACCTCCAGCGCGGGAAACGCGTCGGCGCCGCGGAGCACGCAGTCGTCGAGGAGGCTCGGGCCGTTGACGGACCAGACCGCGAGCGCGGTGAGCTCGAGCCCAGCCAGCACGAAGCCGTCCGTCGCCGTGACGAACGACGGGCCGTCGAAACGCGGGCGCTCGCCGTGCGTGGATCCGACGACGGTCAGCGACTCCTGCAGGTGGAACGGCGGGTAGTGGCCGGGCTCGACGAGCACGGTGTCGCCCGGAGCCGCGAGCAGTTGCACCGCGTCCAGATCCGGCGCGTCCGCCGGGCCGTCGTCGTCGACCCGCCAGATCTGGCCGGCGCGCAGCGGCGCGGCGGCGAGCAGGGCGAACAGGAGGGCGCGGCGGATGTGCAACGAAGCGTCTCGCGCCCTCGATTCTACGAGCGCGCGGACGAACCGGCGGCGCGCGCCTCGCGCCACACGAACCACCCGACCCCGAGCAGCAGTCCCGCCCAGAACCACGCGACCGGGAACTCGCGCGCCGCCGCATCGTCGAGCGGCACCGCGCTCCCCTCGATCGCGTGCCCGGCCGTCATCATCGCCCCGATGATCACGAGCCCCGCCGCGATCTCGACGACCCAATCGAGCGCCGTCACGCGGTGCTCGCGCTCCGGCGTCAGATAGATCCAGCTCCCCCCGCCGATCAGCGCGACCGACACCGCGCACGGCGCCCACACCGGCCCGACCCACGGCGTCGGGATCAGGAACAGGATGTCGAGCGTCGCCAGGCTCGCCGGCCAGTCGAGCGTCAGCCACAGGCCCGCGTAGTAGACGAGATCCCAGATCCCGAAGAGGACCATGAACGCGGCGAAGCGCTCGAGGAAGTGCCGCCCGGCGAGGCGCGCGCACGCCGCGAGCAACACGATGCTCGCCGCCTCGCGCGCGAGTTCGACGCGCAGCAGATTCCCCGGCAGCGGCGCGAGTGGAAAGCGCAGACCGTCCGGGTAGTACGCGACGCGCAGGTACGTGACGACCGCCGCCTCGAACCACCCGACCGCGACGCCGAACACGCACAGCCACGCGAAGCGACCGAGCTGACCAGCGCCGCGGCCGGCGCGCGGCGCGGTCGCGGCGGCGGCTCGAGGCGGCGTCGCCTTACCGGCTCGGGGCGAGGTCGCGTCGCTCATGCTCGGCCGGTAGCCTACGATCCGCGCCGATCGATCGGCGCGCGAAGGTGCGCAACCGCCGCGACCTTCGTGCATCCATAGCCATCGTCGCGATGCCCAGCCGAACCGACCCCGAACCGCGCTCGCCCGACGAGCTGCTCGACGCCGCCTGGGACTGCCTCGAGGACGGGCGGCCGGACGAGGCGCTCGCGCCGCTGGCGGCGATCGGCGACGCGCTGCCCGAGCGCTGGCAGGCCGAGTGCATCGCCCACATCGCGCGCTCCGACCTCGCGGCGGCCGAGCAGGCGCTCGCGCGCGCGACGGTCGAGCTCGACGCGGACGACCCCGGCCTGTTGTGGGCGACGGGCGAGCTGCGCCTCGCGCAGTGGCGGCTCAACGAGGCGCGCGAGGCGTACGCGGCGCTCGAGCGACAGGAGGCCGACGCGGCCGTGCTCGAGCGGCTCGCGGTGCTGGCCGACCTCGACGGCGACACGGCGCGCGCCGATGCGCTGCTCGCGCGCGCGTCGCGCATCGATCCCGAGCTGCCGCGGCCGGCGCGCCTGTCGGCCGAGGAATTCGAGCAGTGCGTCGATGCGGCCGCCGAGGCGCTGCCGCAGCACTTTCGCGAGACGCTCGAGGCGCTGGCCGTCGTGATCGATCCGATGCCGGATCCGCTGATGTTCCAGGGCCGCAGCGACTCCGAGCCGCCGTCCGAACTGCTCGGCTACTTCGTCGGGCACGAGCTCGCCGACCGCGCCGCGGCGGTGCTCGAACTGCCGCCGACGATCTACCTGTACCAGCGCAACCTCGAGCGGATGTGTTCGACGCGCGACGAGCTCGTCGAGGAAATTCGGATCACGCTGTACCACGAGCTCGGGCATGCACTCGGGTTCGATGAGGACGGCGTCGACGAGCTCGGGCTCGCCTGACGCGTCCGCGCCGTGGATCGCGCGCGTCGCTGCGCCGAGCGGTCCTGAAAGCCGAATCGCTGCTACCCCTTTCGCCGAACACCCTTAGTTTGGAAGGATCTGCCCCCGACGTCGGCCCGCGGCAGGGCCCGCCGAGACCCCACCCATGAAGAATCACGCGTTCCAGTTGTTCTCGCTCTCGCTCGCCTGCATCGGTCTGGTCGGAGTCGCGCTGCTCGCAGCGTGCGGTGGCGGCGGGGGCGGCGGCGGAGGAGGCGGCGGCGGGGCGCCGACTGGGATCACGTACTCGACCAGCCCGGCGAGCTACCCGACCTGCGCGCTGATCACGGACAACACGCCGAACGTCACCGGCGGCGCGCCGACCGCGTTCGCGATCGCGCCGGCACTGCCGGCCGGCCTCGCGTTCAGCACGGTCACGGGCGTGATCAGCGGCACGCCGACCACGGCCGCGGCCGCCGCGAACTACACGATCACCGCGAGCAACGGCGCCGGGCAGGCGCAGGTCGTGCTCTCGGTCACGGTCACCTCGACCGATCCGACGGGTCTCAGCTACGACGATCTCGCGCCGACGTACCGCGTCGGGTTCCCGATCACGCCGAACGCGCCGAGCGTGGTCACCGGCTCGGCCGAGGCCTACGCGGTCACCGTCGGGACGCTGCCGACCGGCGTCGAGCTCGACCCGGACACCGGGGTGCTCTCGGGCACGCCGCTGCTCGCGCAGGGCGCGGGCGCGGTCACGATCGAGGCGACCGGCTGCGCCGGGGGTTCGGACACGGCGGTGGTCACGTTCACCGTCACGCCGCCGTCGACGCGGGCGGCGTACGTTGCCAATCAGTCGGACGACACGGTTAGCTTCTACGTGCAGAACGCGGCCACCGGCCAGCTCCGCCACAACGGCTACCATTTCACCGGCACGGCGACCGGCCCGCGCGCGATCGCGACCACTCCGAGCGGCACGTTCGCGTTCGTCGCGCTGAACTCCTCGAGCGAGATCCAGTCGTACGTGATCGACCCGGCCAGCGGCCGACTGACGGTTTCCGGCACCGCAGTCGCGAGCACCGGCAACCCGGTCAGCCTCGCGG
>SCVU01000699.1 GCA_004296785.1 Planctomycetota bacterium | reverse complement strand
CGCGCGCGGCGGACAAGCGCCGGCGTTCGGCGCGCAGACGCTGCCGTCGGATCGACTGCCCGGCGTCGTGATGACCGCGCGCGGCGGACAAGCGCCGGCGTTCGGCGCGCAGACGCTGCCGTCGGATCGACTGCCCGGCGTCGTGATGACCGCGCGCGGCGAAGGCGCGGCGGCGTGGGCGGACGGCGGCGCGGTGTGGATGCTGTCGTTCCGCTCGCCCGACGATCGCGACGGCACGCCGGTGCAGATCAATCCCGACGGGCCGCCCGCCAGCGGCGCCGTGCAGATCGCGCTCGCGCCGACCGGCGCGCTGCTGACCGCGTGGACGGCGCCGAAGGGCATCGCGCTCGTCGCGCGCGATCCGGCGGGCAAGCTCACGTCGCTGCCCGGCGGCAGCGGTTCGCTCGCCAAGCTCGTCGCGGATCCGCTCGGCGGTTTCTGGGCGCTCGTCGCGCACGCCGACCGCTGGTTCCTGCGCCACTACACCGAGGCGGGCGCGGCGGATCGCGAGGATCTGCTGCCGGTCAACGAGGCGTGCAGCACGGCCGATTTCGCGCTGCTGCAGCGCGGCGCGGCGCTGGCGTTCCTCGTCGAGCGGCCCGAGCTCGCGCAGCCGATCGAGGTGCGCATGCTGCAGGCCGACGGGGCGCCGATCGGCGCCGAGGTGCTGCGCTTCCCCGCGCTCGACGGCGAGCGCGCGCGGCCCGGCGTGACCAGCCCGCGCGTCGCCGCGCGGGGCAGCGACGTGCTGGTCGCGTGGAGCGACAAGCGCAGCGGCAACCTCGACGTGTGGAGCGCGCTCGTCAGCGGCGGCGCGATCGGCGCCGAGCAGCGCGTCAACCAGGACGGTCCGTCGGCGTACCAGCTCGCCGGCGGGATCGCGAGCAACGGCGCGAACGCGATCGCGGTGTGGCAGGACGAGCGCTACGGCGAGCCGCGCGTGCTCGCGCGACGCATCGGCGCCGATGCACGGCTCGACGCGCGCGAGCTCGCGCTCGACGGCGAGCTCGCGCCCGGCGGTCCGCGCCAGGTCGCGCCCAACGTCGCGATGAATGCGCGCGGCGCGTTCGCCGCCGCGTGGTGGGAAGTCGCGCCGACCGGCGCGCGCCTGGAGGCGCGCGTGTTCGGCGCGGACGGCGCGCCGGTCGCGGACGCGCTCGAGATCGACCCGGCGCAGAGCGGCGAGTCGCTGTTCACGCCGTCGATCGCGGCGCTGCCGCAGGGCCGCGGTTTCGCGGTGATGTGGATCCGCAAGAACGGCTCGCCCGCGGTCGCGCGGCTGACGCTCGAGGGGCGCGTCGACGCGCCGGCGGTCGGCGTCGGTCCGCAGCGCCCGTCGCTGGCGCGCAATCCGTTCGTGTGCGCGCTCTCCGACGGGCGGCTCGTCGCGCTGTGGGACACGCGCGGGCAGGACGGCGCGGTCGCGCTGCACGGGATGTTCCTGCGCTCCGACTGCGTGCCCGAGGGCAAGGAGCTCGCGTTCCCGCCGTCGCCGCAGGGCGGCGATCACGACGCGTGCGCGGTCGCGACGCCGGGCGGCGGGTTCTTGATGGCGTGGACGGGCAATGCCGGCGCCGAGCAGGACGTGTTCGCGCGTGCGTACGACCGGCGCGGCGAGCCGGACGGACTGCCGCTGCCGATCTCGGTGCACAGCAACGAACAGGATTTCGCGGCGCTGTGCACGCTCGCCGACGGCTCGTATCTGGTCGCGTGGGAGGACGACATCTCGGGTCGCGACCACTGCGTCGCGCGGCGCATCGGCGCGAACCTGAAGACGCTCGGGCCGACGGTGACGCTGAACCAACGCTCGACGAGCTACGTCGAGGATCGCACGCACCCGTACGTGTGCGCGCTCGGCGACGGCTGGGCGGCGATCTTCGACGATCGGCGCCGGAGCCTCGGGATGGACGTGTATGTGCGCGCGCTCGGCAAGGGCTTCGACAAGGTCGAAGTGCCGGGGGCGAAGCGGCGGTAGCGGTCGTCGCGCGACCGACGCGCGCGCTCGAGCGTCACTCCTTCAACTTGATCCGCAGCGACCGCTCCGGTTGCCCGTTGAGCGTGACCGGCTTCGTCTTCGACACGCCGTTCGCCGCGGTCGCCGTCACCTTGTAGCTGCCGGGCGCGAGCGGACCGACGCGCTGCTCGAGCGACGTGAAGCCCTTCTGCATCGTCTCGACCATGTCCTGGAACGACAGCATGCCGTTGACCTGCCGACCCGCGGAATCGAGCACGACGACCGCAGCGCGCGTCGGCTTGTCGTCCTCGTCGACCAGGCTGATCAGCAGCATCGTCGCCGGCTGCATCCGCACGTCGGCCTCCGTCTTCTCGCCCGCGCGCACGCGCGCGGCCGCGCCCTCGATGCTCGCGAGCTGACCCTGCCGCGCCGACAGCGTGTACTCGCCCTCGCCGATCCCCGTGATCGTGTAGCGGCCGGCCGAGTCGCTCATCGTCATCGACACGCGTTCGAGCAGCCGGCCGTCCTCGTCGCGCACGAACACCGCCGCGGCCTCGACCGGCTCGCCGCGCGCGTCGAGCACGCGGCCGTGGATCTCGCCGGCGCCGCCGAGCCGGAAGTCGATGCCCTCGAGGTTCTGTCCGTCGGCGAGCGCGATCCCGGTGCGCACCGCGCGGCCGTGCGACGCGCGGTCGCCGAGCAACCCGCCGAAGAACGAGCCGCCCGCGCCGATCGTGTACGTGCCCGCGCGCAGCCACGGCAGGCGATACTCGCCGCGCGCGTTCGTCACGATCTCGTTGTACTGCCCGCCGGTCAGGAATCCGGCCTGGATCGCGCCCTCGGTCGACAGCGACACGCGCACGCCCTCGACCGGCTGGTTGTCGGCGCCGAGCACGGTGCCGCTGATGCTGCCGAGCGGCAGCTCGAGCACGAGCTCGTGCTCGGCGACCTTCGGGATCTCGCGCGAGAACTCGATCGTGTTCTGCCGGCCCATCCCATCGGTCAGCTGCTGCACGCTGATCGTGTACTGACCGGGCTTCTCGAGCACGATCTCGAACTCGCCCTGGTCGTTCGCGCTGGCGAGCTTGATCGACGAGAGCGCCGAGCCGCCCTCGGCCAGGAACGTCGCGAGCGCCTGCACGCCTTCCTTGCCCGCGACGATGCGCCCGTGCACGCGGATCGGATCCGCCGGCGGCGCGCCGAGCGCGACGTGCGTGTCCTTGCCGTCCTCGACCTCGACCATCGCCATCTGCATCTCGTTCATCCACGCGGCCGGATCGACCTTGCCGTCCTCCGCGCTCTTCGAGACCTGGTCGAACATCTGGTCGAACGCGCCCATCGAGATCACCTGCCACGAACCGGGGCGCACGTGCGCGATCTCGAAGCGACCTTCCGCGTCGCTGCTCGTCATCTTCGAATCGCCGGCGGTCGTGTTGTTCGCCATCACCGAGCGACCGGCGCTGGGCTGGCCGTCCTTCTTGTGCACGGTGCCGAGGATGCGGCCGCCGACGCGCAGCTGCAGGCGCAGGTCGGTCAGCGCCTGACCTTCGGCGAGCTCGATCTCGATCGTCTCCGACGGCGCCCACGACTCGGACGCCGCGGCGAGCTTCATCCGGCCGACGTCGAGGCCGCGCAATTCGAAGCGGCCCTGCGCGTCGCTGACCGTTTCCGGCCGCTCCTCGGCGCCCATCTGCATCGTCGCCCACGGGCCGCTGCCGAACATCGTGCGCACGCGCGCGCCGGCGACCGGCGAGCCGTCGGGCGCGACGACGAGGCCGGCCGCGCTCGCGGCCGCCTTCACGACGAGCACGAGCGGTGCGGGCGCGGCCTCGACGAGGTCGACCTCCGCGTACTCCGAGCGGCCTTGCTCGGCGACTTCGGCGCGGAACTTCCAGCGGCCCGCGGCGAGATCGGCGATCGCGAAGCCGCCGTCGGCGACGTCCTTGAACGACTGCTTCGACGCCGACGCGGGGCCGAGCCAGAACGGCCGGTTCGCCTCGACGGCCTCGTACTCGATCGTGAACGCGCGGTACGGCTCGCCGCGCGAGTCGACGACGCGGCCCGCGAGCGCGCGCGTCGGCTGGAGCACGACGACGAGCTCGCGCGTGCCGACGGCGACCTTGTCCGCGTGCGCGGCGCCGCTGGAGCGCACGCCCTCCTGCTCGCGCGAGCCGCGCGCGGAGAGTCCGAAGGGCCCACTGCCCAGGCCGAGCAGCTCGAACGTGCCGTCCGAGGCCGCGCGCGCGCGCGAGCTGCGCCCGCGCCACGCGGTCATCGCGCCCATGCCCGTGTACTGCGACGGATCGAGGTCGGCCTCGACGCGCGCGCCGACCGCCGGCGATTGATCGGGCCACACGACGCGCCCGGTGATCACGCCGCCGCGCTCGAGCACGAGCTCGACGTTCGCGACCGTCTCGCCGTCGGCGAGATCGACCGACTTGCCGAGCGAGGCGAGGAAGCGCCTGCGCTCCGCGATCACGCGCATGCGGCCGGGCGGCAGCCCGGTCAACGTGAACGTGCCGTCGTCGGCGCCGAGCACGCGCCGCGCGCTGCCGCCGGAACCCGCCAGCGCCATCATGTTGCCGCCGAAGCGGACGCCGGTGACCTTCGCGCGCGGGATCGGCTTGCCTTCGTCGTCGCGCACGATGCCGCGCACGGTTGCGCCGCGCATCAGCGGGATCTCGAGCTCGCGCAGCTCGCCCGGCACCAGCGGGAACTCGGCGAGCTCGGCCGCGGCGACCGCGTGCGGCTTCGCGGTGCACGAGAACGAGCCGGGTGCGGGCACCGCGCGCAGTTCGAACGCGCCGTCGGCCGCCGCGCGCACGCGGCGCGGCGCCGACCAGTACGAGCGCGAGGAGAGCCGTTCGAAGCTCTGCTCGACGCGCGCGAGCGTGACGAGCGCGCCGTCCGCCTCGTGCTGCGCGACGAGCGTCGATCCATCCGCCGCGCGCGCGGCGACGAGCCGGCCGCGCACGCACGCGCCGAGGCGCGCCTCGAGCACGAGCGGGTCGGGCAGCTCGGCGATCGCGAGCGGCGCTTCGAGGTACAGGAAGCGCGCGTCGAGCGCGAGCTCGAGGTCGGTGCGTTCGCGCGGCGCGGCGATGCGGAAGCCGCCTTCGGGGCCGACCGCGGCGCGCGAGACGATCTGCGGCGGATCGGGTTCCCACTCGGGCTCGAGCGTTTCCTCGGTGCGCTCCTCGGGCACGTCGAGCGCGGCGGCCAGCGCGTCCGCGTTGCCGCGCGCTTCGCCGCCGCGTTCCGCCCGCGCCTGCGGCGCCGCATCCGCCTTGCGCACGCGCAGCACGACCTCGAGCGAGTCGTCCGCCGGTGCGCCCGCGGGGACCAGCACCTTGCCCTCGAGCCACAGCGCTTCGGCGAGATCGAAGGCCGCGACGCTCGCGCCGTCGATCGCGTTGCGCTGCGCCTCGACGAGGCCGGAGCCGCCGGCCGGGCGCGCGTCGCCCGCCTCGATCGCCGCGTCGCGGCGCGCGGCCGCATCGGCCGCAGCGGCGGCGTCGCGCGCGAGCGCCGCGCCGGTCGAATCTTCGTTCCGCTGGAACAGGAACAGCCACGCGGCGCCGCCGCCGATCAGCACGAGGAGCGCGACGAGGATCCACGTGGTCGAGCGCGGGAGCGGGGAACTGGCCATAGGGCGCCATCGTACGCTCACCGAACCCCGATCATTCGCGCCGCCTGTGTGAGCGCTGCGTTTGTCGCGACGCGCGCACCGCTCTAGAATCGCCGAGCTCGCGCGCGCTCGACGAGCGCAGCGCGAGCGCCCCCCCGAACATGCGATCGGAGCCCGAGTCCGCGCGATCCGCCGACGGCCACACGCAGTGGCTGCGCGCGGTGTACGCGCCCGCCGTCGCGAAGCAGCCCGAGCGCCGCCGTTTCGTGACGAGCGCGGGGCTCGGCAGCGAGCTGCGACCGCTGTACGGCGGCGGCGACGGACTGCCCGGCCAGTTCCCGTACACGCGCGGCATCCACGCGTCGATGTATCGCGCGCGGCTGTGGACGATGCGGCAGTACGCGGGCTTCGGCAGCGCGCGCGAGACGAATCGACGCTTCCAGATGCTGCTCGCGAGCGGGCAGACGGGTCTGTCGGTCGCCTTCGACCTGCCGACGCAGATCGGCTACGACTCCGACCATCCGCTCGCGGCACCGGAGGTCGGTTCGGTCGGCGTGCCGATCAACACGCTGCGCGACGTCGAGCGGCTGTTCGACGGGATCCCGCTCGGCGAGGTGTCGACGTCGATGACGATCAACGCGACCGCGCCGATCCTGCTCGCGATGTACGTCGCGGCGGCGCGCCGGCGCGGCGTCGCGCCCGCGCAGCTGCGCGGCACCGTGCAGAACGACATCCTGAAGGAGTTCGCGGCGCGCGGGAACTACCGCTTCCGCGCCGCGCCCTCGCTGCGACTCGTGACGGACCTGATGGCGTGGTGCGCGCGCGAGGTCCCGCAGTGGAACACGATCTCGATCTCCGGCTACCACATCCGCGAGGCGGGCTCGACGGCGGCGCAGGAGGTCGCGTTCACGCTGTCCAACGCGCGCGCGTACGTGCGCGCGGCGCTCGAGGCCGGCCTCGCGCTCGACGAGTTCGCGCCGCGGCTGAGTTTCTTCTTCAACGCGCACAACCAGCTGTTCGAGGAGGTCGCGAAGTTCCGCGCGGCGCGCCGGATGTGGGCGCGGATCATGCGCGAGGAGTTCGGCGCGCAGAAGGCCGAGAGCTGCATGCTGCGCTTCCACACGCAGACCGCCGGCTCGATGCTGACCTCGCAGCAGCCCGACAACAACACGGTGCGCGTCGCGCTGCAGGCGCTGGCGGCCGTGCTCGGCGGCACGCAGTCGCTGCACACGAATTCGCGCGACGAGGCGCTGTCGCTGCCGAGCGAGGAGTCGGCGCGCCTCGCGCTGCGCACGCAACAGGTGATCGCGCACGAGAGCGGCGCGGCCGACGTCGTCGATCCGCTCGGCGGTGCGCCGTTCATCGAGGCGCTGACCGACGAGCTCGAGGCGCGCGCGAACGAGCTGATGGGGGAGATCGACTCGCTCGGCGGCGCGATCGCGGCGATCGAGTCGGGCTGGATGCAGCGCGAGATCCACAAGAGCGCGCTCGCCTGGCAGCGCGCGGTGGAGCGCGGCGACGAGATCGTCGTCGGCGTCAACAAGTTCCAGACGTCCGAGCCGCCCGCGCGGATCTTCCGGCCGGCGGCGGGCGCGCGCGAGCAGGTGCTCGCCGACCTCGCGGCCGCGCGCGCCGAGCGTGACGCGGCGCGCGTCGAGGCCGCGCTCGCGGCCGTCGTCGCGGCCGCGCGCGGGACCGATCGCGTCCGCGACAACCTGATGCCGCCGATCCTCCACGCGGTCGAGTCGCTCGCGTCGATCGGCGAGATCTGCGCGGTGCTCGAGCGCGAGTTCGGCCGCTACCAACCGCCGGAGGGTCTGTGACGAACGCTTCCGTTCCGCACGCGGCGCTGGCCGGGCTCGTGCGCGGCCTCGATCACGTCGCG
>SCVU01000698.1 GCA_004296785.1 Planctomycetota bacterium | reverse complement strand
CGGCGCCCGCGAGCCCGACGCGCTCGAGCTGTGCGCGCACGAACGGCTCCGCGGCTTCCGTCCACGGGACCATCGTGCGCCACGCGTACAGTCCGACGGCCGGCGTGAAGCCGAGCTCGGGCGGGTAGTGCAGCACGGAGCCAGCGGGCAGCAGCGCGCCGAGCTCGGCGCCGATCGCATCGGGCAGCGGCCGATCCGCGCCGCGCCACTCGCGCCGCCAGCGCTCCAGCGTCGTCAGCGCGGGCACGATCACGATCGCGCACAACCCGACGTACGGAGCGAGCGGCAGCTTGCCGCGCGCGAGCGGCCGCGCGAGCGCGTGCGCGCAAGCGCCGCCGAGCGCCGCCGCGCCGAGCACGTAGTTCAGCGCGAACGTCAGCTGCTCTTCGCCGCTGTGCCGGTAGAACGCGAAGTTCGCGAGCAGCCCGCCGGCGAGCAGCGGCACGCCGAGGCCGATGCGCGCGCTCTCGACCGGTTGCCGCGCGTCGCGGCGGCCGAAGACGAGCTCGCCGAGCAGGCCGAGTGCGGCGGCGATCGCGAAGCCGAGCGAGCCGTAGACGACGAGGTGCGAGAGCTGCGTCGCGAACCAGCTCGACACCGGCACCGAGCCGTCGAGCAGCGGCTGCCACAGCACGAGCGCGCGCGTCCGCAGCGGTGCGCTCGAGCGGCCGATCGATTCGAGCGCGCGACTCGCGAACACGCCGTGCAACAACAGCGGCAGCGCGCACGCGCCGACCGAGACGAGCGCGTGCGCGCACGCCGCGCGCAAGCCACGCCGGCGCCACGCCTGCAGCGCGAGCGGCGGCGCGAAGAACAGCGGCGCGTACGTGAACGCGCCGCCGAGCGCGAACGCCGCGCCCAGGCACGCGAGCTCGCGCCGCGCGCCGCTGCGCAGCCAGCGCACGTGGAACAGCGCGGCCAGCGCGACCGCGAACAGCGCCGGCGTCTCGTAGTTGACGAGCGTGCCGTGCAGCGCCGACAGCGGACACGCGGCGAGCAGCGCGAGCGCGCACAGACTTTCCGCGGCGCCGACCGCGCTGCGCAGCGCGAGCCAGAACACGAGCAGCGTCGCGAGATGCAGCGCGAGGAACGGCAGCCGCACGCCCGCTTCGAGCCCGCGCGGCGGCGGCACCGTCGCAGTGCCGCCCGCGGCGCGGAAGCCGAGCCACGCGAGCCACGCCAGCGTCGGCGGGTGGTTCTCGTACGTGTACCAGGTCTGCGGCGCGGCGCGGTCGAGCTCGACGTTCAGCACCGGATAGCCGTCGAACATCCCGAGCCCGCCGCGCTCGTAGTTGATCGCGGCCTGTTCGAAGAACGCGCCTTGGAAACCCTCGAAGGACCGATCCCACGGGCCGTCGAGGTCGCGCGCGCGCGGCACGAGCGCCGCCGCGAGCAACAGCAGCGCGCCGACCCACACCGTCCAGCGCGGCGCGCTCGCGGGGGCATTCATCGGCGGCCATGGGATAGACTGCGCGCGCCCTCGTCAACGCCGCGCATGCATCTCGTTCGACCCACCGCGCTCGTCGCCGCCGGCGTGCTCGCGCTCGCCGCCTGCGGCCGCAGCGAACCCGCGCCGGGCATCGTCCACCTCGACCCGCGGCTCGCCGACGGCCGCGCGAGCGCCGACGCGCTCGCCGCGCAGCGCCGCGAGGTGCGGCGCTACGACGCTGCGAACGGCGCGCTGGACGGCTGGAGGATCGCCAGCGGCAACGTGCTCGGCGGCCCGTACCCGTGCGCGATCGAGCCCGTCGGCAATGCGCCGATCGCGCTCGAGCACGCGGTCGATCCGGCGGCTTCGCTCGCGACTTCGCGCTTCAACGCGGTCGAGCTGCGCGTGCTCGCCGCGTCGAGCGGGCGCGCGACGCTGCGCTGGCGGCGCCGCCCGACCGCCGGCGCCGCGGCGCCGGGGACTCCGACCGCGCCCTGGCCCGAAGGGCAATCCGTGCAGGTGTCCTTCGCCGGCTCGAAGGACGCGCAGACGATCGGCTTCGACCTCGCGCTGCACGCGCAGTGGAGCGGCGAGCTCGATGCGCTGCGCATCGAACCCGATCAGGGCAGCGGCCAGCGCATCGCCGTCGAATCCGTCGCGCTCGTCGAGCGCGGCTGGGGCTTCGCGCCCGAGCGCCTCGAGGCCGAGCGCGGCGCCGCGCGCGCGAGCGGTGACGGCGGACTGATCCAGCTCGATCTCGACGCGCGGCGCGCGTGGCCCGCCGCGTTCGACCAGGAGCTCTTCGCGCGCTGCACGGTGCCGCCGCGCGGCAAGCTGTGCGTCGACACCGCGACGCTGCCCGCGCTGCGCGGCTCGGTCGAGCGCGTGCAGTTCGAGGTCGAGCTCAAGACCGCCGACGGACCGTGGTCGCGCATCGCGCTGCGCAAGATCTTCCCGAAGGAGAAGCCCGGCGAGACGCTGTGGCGCCCGTGGACCGTCGACCTGTCGCCGTGGAGCGGCGCGGAAGTCGAGCTCAAGCTGCGCGCGCGCGACGCGTCGCCGCAGGCGAGCCCCGCGGGCGGCGCGGCCGCGAATCCGAGCAACGCGTCGGCCGATGCGAACGCGTCGACCGATGCGAGCGCGCCGGCCGGTGCGACGCCGACCGCGCTCGGCGTCGCGCGCGTGCTGTGGGGTGCGCCGATCGTGCTCGGCGAGCCCGAGGACGAGCGCCTGCCGAACCTCGTGCTCGTCACGCTCGACACGACGCGCGCCGATCACATCGGCGAGCGCACGCCGACCCACATGCCGGTGAGGATCGTCGCGTGCGACGGCTGCGTCGCGTTCGACGGCGCGAACGCCTGTTCGAACGCGATGCCGCGGCGCGCGAGCTCCGTCAGGTACGGCGTGC
>SCVU01000697.1 GCA_004296785.1 Planctomycetota bacterium | reverse complement strand
CATCTTGATGCTGCCGGGGGGCTCGCTCGAATGAGCGAGCCCCCCGGTTTCGTTTTCGCGCGCCGCGCGCGCGGTCCGCACAATGGCGCGCCGCCGTCGGAGACGACGCCGCAACGCCATGCTCGAATCCCGCTCGACTCGTGTCCTCGCTCGCGCGCTGTTCGTGCTCGCGAGCGCGCTGTGCGGCGCGTCGGCCGCGCCCGCGCAGACGCACCGCAGCGCCGCTCCGCTCGCGCTCCGCAACGTGCGCCTGGCCGCGGGGAGCGCTCCGGTGACGCTCGTGCTGCGCGACGGCCGCATCCAAGCGGTCCTCGCGCCGGAAGCCGCCGTTCCGATCGACGCGCACTCGATCGACGGCGCCGGGCTGCTCGCGCTCGTGCCCTTCGTCGACGCGTACACGACGACCGGCTGTCCGCTGCGCACGCCCGAGCCGAATCGCGACCTGCCGACCGACGTCGGCGCGAACGTCGACATCGACATGCGCGAAGCGAATCGCAAGGGCGTGCAGCCCGCGTACCGCGCCGCGTCGGCGGCCGCGCTGACGAGCGAGCAGCGGCTCGCGTGGCGCAAGAGCGGCTTCGGCCACGCGCTCGTCGCGCCGCACGGTCAGATCGTGTGCGGCACGAGCGCGCTGCTCTCGCTGCGCGAGGCGGCGACGCGCGATGCCGTCGTCGCGCCGAGCGTGTTCCAGCAGGCGAGTTTCGCCGCGACGGGCCCCGGCTACCCGAGCACCGCGATGGGCTACGTCGCGCAGCTGCGCCAGCTCTACCTCGATGCGCGCCGGCACGCCGAGCTCGGCCAGCGCTACGCGAGCGGTCGCCCCGGCGCGCGCCCGGCGTGGGACGAGGATCTCGACGCGTTCCAGCCCGTCCTCGCGGGCGCGCAGCGGATCGCCGCGCGCGCGGATCGCGCGAACGAGATCGATCGCTGGCTCGACCTGTCGGAGGAGCTCGGGTTCCAGCTCGTGATCGTCGGCGGACGCGAGGCGTTCCGCCACGCGGGTCGGCTGAGCGCGCGCGGCGTGCCGGTCGTGCTCACGCTCGACTGGGGCGAGGAAGTCGAGGCGCCGAAGGCGAGCGAGAGCGGCGGCGAGCGTCCGCGCTACGACGAGCCGCTCGAGCTGCGCCAGGAGAAGCGCGCGAAGTGGGAGGAACTGCGCGGCGGCGCGCTCGTGCTGCAGCGCGCCGGCGTGAAGCTCGCGTTCGGCAGCGCCGACGCGGCGCCGGGCGAGTTGCTCGCACGCGTGCGCAAGCTCGTCGAGCTCGGTCTGCCGATCGAGGTCGCGCGCGGCGCGCTGGGGCCGGACGCGGCGAGCCTGCTCGGCGCCGAGCGGCGCGTCGGTGCGCTCGACGTCGGCAAGGACGCGGGGATCGCGCTGTGGACCGCGGATCCGCTCGACCCGTCGAGCAAGGGCGCGCGCTTGCGATGGCTCGTGCTCGATGGATGGAGCGAGGAGTTCCCGCTGTCCGATGGTCTCGAGGGCCCGCCCGCTCCGGGCGTCGATCTCAGCGGCAAGTGGACGCTCGAGCTCGCCGCGGAGGCGAGCGGGCCGAAGCTCGGTGAGGCCGAGCTCGAGATGGAGCTCGATGGGGGCTTGAAGGGCACGCTGCTGTTGCGCGAGCGCGCCGACGCGACCGCGAAGGGCGGCGAAGTGAAGGGCAAGGTCGGCGGCAAGCAGGCGCGCATCACCGGTCGACTCGGTGCCGCGCCGACGGATCCGGAGTGGACGATGACGCTGCGGCTGAAGGAAGGCGGTTGGAGCGGTGACTTCGAGGTCAAGCTCGAGAGCGGTCCGTACAAGGCGACGGTGAAGTTCGCGAAGGTCCCCGAGCACGACGAGGAGCTGTACCGATGAGGAACTCGCGCGCCATCGGAGTCGCGCTCGCGCTCCCGCTCACGGCGGGCGCGAGCGTCGCGGCGCAGGAGACCGTGCCGTCCTCGGCTCCGGCCGGCGCGCCGACCAGCGCTCCGGCACACGCGGCATCGCACGCGATCGAGACCGACGCGCTGCGCAAGCCGACGCTGCACACCGGCGGCGACGTGCTGCTGCGCGGCGCGACCGTGCACTCCGCGGTCGAGCCGGCGCACAGCGCGGACGTGCTCGTGCGCGGCGGCAAGATCGCGCAGATCGGCCGCGAGCTCGTGCCGCCGCCCGGCGTGCTCGTGATCGACGCGCGCGGCAAGCACTTGGCACCCGGCGCGATCGACACGCACTCGCACCTCGCGATCGACGGCAACGTCAACGAGGGCACGCTGTCGATCACCGCCGACTGCGACATCACCGACGTCGTCGATCCGTTCGACGTCGGGCTCTACCGCGCGCTCGCGGGCGGCACGACGAGCGCGCAGCTCCTGCACGGTTCGGCCAACGCGATCGGCGGGCGCAGCGAAGTGATCAAGCACCGCTGGCCCGAGACCGACCCGGATCGGCTGCGCTTCGCCGGCGCGCCGCAGGGCGTCAAGTTCGCGCTCGGCGAGAATCCGAAGCGCTCGAACTGGAGCGACGCGAACGAGCGCTTCCCGAACACGCGCATGGGGATCGAGGCGCTGTACGTGCGCGCGTTCGAGCGCGCGCGCGAGTACCGCGCCGAATGGTCGGCCTACGCGGCCGCGCGCGCGCGCGGCGACGATCCCGCGCCGCCGCGCAAGGACGTGCGCCTGGAGGTGCTCGCCGGGATCCTCGAGCACTCGGTGCAGGTGCACTCGCACTGCTACCGCGCCGACGAGATCCTGATGCTGATCCGCATCGCCGAGCGCTTCGGTTTCCGCATCCAGACCTTTCAGCACGTGCTCGAGGGCTACAAGGTCGCCTCCGAGATCGCCGCGCACGGCGCGGGCGCGTCGTCGTTCAGCGACTGGTGGGCGTACAAGATCGAGGCGTACGACGCGATCCCGCAGAACCCCGCCATCCTCGACGAGGCCGGCGTCGTGTCGACGATCAACTCCGACAGCGGCGAGCTGATCCGGCACCTGTACCAGGAGGCCGGCAAGTCGGTGCGCTACACGGGCATGGACCGCGTGCGCGCGCTGCGCCTGGCGACGCTGAACAGTGCGATCCAGCTCGACATCCACCAGCGCGTCGGCTCGATCGAGCCCGGCAAGGACGCGGATCTCGTGCTGTTCGACGGCGATCCGCTCGAGTTCACGTCGAAGTGCGAGCTCACGCTCGTCGACGGCGAAGTGCTGTTCGAGCGGCGCGACGCCTTCGGGTTGCGCGAACGGCCGGCCGTCGTGCGGCCGCTCGGCGAGCCCGATCGCTCGGCGGCGATTCCGACGAGCGGCGCGTGGATCGCGATCACCGGCGGCACGCTGCATCCGGTCACCGGCCCGGAGATCGAGCGCGGCGTGCTGCTGATGCGCGGCGGACGCATCGCGGCGCTCGGCAAGGACGTGCCGGTGCCCGCCGGCGCGCTGGTTGTCGACGCGACCGGCCGGCACGTATGGCCCGGCATGATCGCACTCGGCGCGTCCACGGGTCTGCGCGAGATCGGCTCGGTGCGCGGCACGCTGGACGTCGGCGAGATCGGCGGCAATCAGCCGGACGTGCGCGCGACCGCTTCGATCCACCCCGACTCGGCGCACGTCGGCGTCACGCGCACGAGCGGCATCACGCGCACCGAGAGCTCGCCGCAGAGCGGCGGCCCGATGCGTGGGCAGAGCGCGGTGATCGCGCTGGCCGGCGACACGTGGGAGGAGATGCTGCTCGCCGATCGCGCGCTGCTGCACCTCGCCTTCCCGTACACGGCGAACGACGCGAAGGAGAAGCAGGAGTCGGCGGCGGAGAAGGAGCTCGCGAAGCTGCTCGCCGATGCGCGCGAGTACGGCCGCGTCCTCGCGCTCGCGCGCGAAGGTCGCTGCGGGCCGCCGACCTTCGATCCGCGGCTGGATGCGCTCGTGCCGTACGCGCGCGGCGAAAAGCGCATCGCGCTGCACGCGTCGAACGCGCAGACGATCCTCGACGCGCTCGCGTTCGCCGAGCGCGAGAAGCTCGCGGTCGTGCTGTACGGCGCGAGCGAGGGCTGGAAGGTCGCCGAGCGCATCGCCGCGGCGCGCGTACCGGTCGTCGTCGGGCCGGTGCTCGGCATGCCCGCGTCGGAGTTCGACCCGTACGACTGCGCGTACTCGAATCCGGCGCTGCTGCACCGCGCGGGCGTCGACGTCGCGATCGCCGCGTTCGACACCGAGAACCCGCGCGTGCTGCCGCACCATGCGGCGACGGCAGCCGCGTACGGGTTGCCGCTGGAGGAAGCGGTGCGCGCGGTCACTTACCGCGCGGCCGCGGCGCTCGGGCTCGAGGCGGAGATCGGCAGCCTGCAGCCGGGCAAGCGCGCCGACGTCGTGATCACCTCGGGTCACCTGCTCGCGACCACTGCGCGCGTGGAGTCGATGTGGATCGACGGCGCGCCGATCGACTTGCGCGATCGGCAGACCGAGCTCGCCGAGCGCTATCGCGAGCGCCTGCTCCGGATGCAGGCGCAGGGTCGCGAGCCGCGGAAGCGCTGAAGTGCGCGGCGCGCCGGCGCGCGGCGAGCGCTCAGGCCGCGACGCGAATCAGCACGAGCGCGAACGCGATCCACAGCACGAGGCCGAGCCCGCGCTCGAGCTGGTGCTGCTGCATCGGCAGCGTCCACTGCGAGACCGCGGCGGTTTGTGCGCGGCGAGTACGGCGAGTCATGTCTGTCTTAGCCGCGCTCGCGGGGCAGGCTACAACGGCGTCGGCGCGATCCAGCGGTTGGTGGGGGACACGACGCGTGGCAAGCTTCCTGGTCTTCACGGGGCGCGCCGCTCGGCAGATCCCGTGCCGATGCGAACCGAACGGCGAAACTCATGAACGACAAGGAATGGAAGGTCGAGTGTCCGTGCTGCCACAGCGCGCTGCGCGTGGACTCGCTGACCGGCAAGGTCGTCGGATGGTTACAGGCCGGTGACTCCACCGCGGGTGCGACGCAGGATGCGAGCGCGCGTTGGGATGCGCTGACTGACCGCGTGCAGGGACGGATCGCGAGCGGCGAGGACAAGATGAATCGCGCGCTCGACAAGGAGCGCGAGCGCTCGCGCGATCTCGACGACGCGTTCGACGCGGCGAAGCGCAAGGCGCGCGGCGGCGAGAGCAAGGCCGACTGAAGCGCTCGGCGCAGCGCGCGCGGTCAACTCGCACGCAGCAGGCGCAGGCTGTTCAGCACGACGACGAGGCTCGACGCAGCCATCCCCGCTGCCGCGACGCCGGGGCTCGGCGACCATTGCGTCCA
This sequence comes from Planctomycetota bacterium, assembly GCA_004296785.1. Lineage (GTDB taxonomy): Bacteria > Planctomycetota > UBA1135 > UBA1135 > GW928-bin9. Next base: position 2,968 of record SCVU01000697.1, on the reverse strand, counting down.
CGGCTCGAGCGCGCCGGCCGCGAGCGGCAGCGCGAGCACGTTGTAGGCGAACGCCCACGCGAGGTTCGCGCGGATCGTCGCGCGCATCGCGCGCGCCAGGCGCAGCAGCCGCGGCAGGCGCGCCAGATCGGGCTCGAGCAGCGCCGCATCCGCGGCTTCGAGCGCGACGTCGGCGCCGCCGCCGATCGCGAGTCCGACGTCGGCCGCCGCGAGCGCCGGCGCGTCGTTGACGCCGTCGCCGATCATCCAGACGCGCCGGCCTTCGGCGCGGCGCGCGCGCACGAGCTCGAGCTTGTCCTCCGGCGTCGCGGCGCCGCGCGCGCGCTCGATGCCGAGCGCGCCTGCGATCGCGGCGACGGCGCCGGGGTGGTCGCCCGAGCACAGCTCGACCGACAGGCCGAGCGCGCCGAGTTCTTCGATGACTGCGCGCGCCTGCGGGCGCGGCGCGTCACGCAGCTCGAACAGCGCGCGCGGCGCGCCGTCGACGAGCAGCGCGACCGGGCTCGCGCCGCGCGCGGCGATCGCGGCGGTCGCGCGGACGAGTTCGCGCGCGGCCGCCGCCTCGAGCCGCCGCTCGGCCGCCTGCGGAGACCCGAGCCACACTTCGCGACCGCCCAGCGTGGCGCGCACGCCGCGGCCGGGTTCGGCGCGGAACCCGCTGACGGGCGCGAGCTCGAGCGCGCGCTCGCGCGCGGCGGCGACGAGCGCGCGGCCGAGCGGCTGCTCGCTCGAGCTCTCGACTGACGCTGCGATCCGCAGCAGCTCGCGCTCGTCCTGCGCGCGCGCGTCGAGCGCGTGTACGGCGACGAGCACCGGCGCGCCGCTCGTCAGCGTGCCCGTCTTGTCGAGCACGACGTGGTCGACGCGCGCGAGCCGCTCGAGCGCGTCCGCGCCGCGCACGAGCGCGCCGATGCGCGCCGCGGCGGACGTCGCGGCCACGATCGCCGCCGGCGTCGCGAGCCCGAGCGCGCACGGACACGCGACGACGAGCACGGCGATCGCGCGGCCGATCGCCGCGTCCCACTCGCCGCCCGCGGTGCGCCAACCGACCAGCGTCGCGAGCGCCGCGACGAGCACGAACGGCACGAATACGGCGCTGACGCGGTCGACCAGCCGCTGCAGCGCGACGCGCGAGCCGCGCGCGCGCTGCACGGCCTGTGCGATCAGCGCGACGCGCGTGTCGGAGCCGATGCGCTCGATCGCGATCTCGAGCGCACCGCTGCCGTTGAGCGTGCCGGCGCTGACGCGAGCGCCCGGCTCGACCGCGCGCGGGCGGCTCTCGCCGGTCAGCGCCGACTCGTCGATCTCGCTCGCGCCGCCGTGCACGACGCCGTCGACCGGGATCCGCTCGCCGGGTCGCACGAGTGCGAGCGCGCCGACGCGCGCCTCCGACAGCGGCAGCTCGACCTCGGCGCCGCGGCGCAGCACGCGCACGCGCTGCGGCGTCAGCTCGACGAGGGCCGCCAGCGCATCGCCCGCGCGCCGGCGCGTCCGCTGCTCGAGCCAGCGCCCGAGCAGCGCGAAGATCACGATCAGCGCGGCGGCGTGCGCGTGGTGCGCGGCGGCGTGCAGCCCGGCCGGACCGAACGCGCCGAGCGCACCGGCGAGCCAGGCGGAGACCGCGCCGAGCGCGATCAGCGTGTTCATGTCGGGCCGACCGCGCAGCGCCGCGCGCAGGCCCGTGGCGACGAGCTCCGCGCCGGCCCACGCGAGCACCGGCAGCGAGACGGCGAGCACGATCCGCGCGTCGGCCGCGAACAGCTCGAGCAACAGCGCCGGGACGCCGAACGCGAGCGCGATCGCGAGCGCGCGGCGGCTGCGCGCGAGCTCGGCGCCCTCCGCCGCGGTCGCGAACGCGACCTCGGCGCGCAGATCGCCGCCCGGCGCCGCGTCGGTGCCGTCGGGAATCGAGTAGCCGCTGCCGCGCAGCGCGGCGGCCAGCGCAGCGCGCGACGGCCGCTCGCTCGCGCCGCGCACGGTGACCTGCCGCGCGCCGAAGCTGACCTCGGCGCTCGCGACGCCCGGCACCGCGCGCAGCATCGCCTCGACGCTGCGCGCGCACGCCTCGCAGGTCATGCCGGCCAGCGGCAGGATCGACGTGCGCTCGGGCGCGTCGTCGATCGCTCCACGTGTTCCTGCGTCGCTGGTCATCGGTGTCGCCGCGCTAGGATAGGACGCGCCGCTCGGAGCAGACGCGCCGCGCGAGCGCGCGTCCGACTCCGCGGATTCGCGGCCGCCGCGCGCGAGATTCCGCGCTGTCGCTGGTGCGCGGGGCGCGCGTCCGCTACGACGGCGGCATCATGAGCAGTCGGTTTCGCGCCGTGAAGGCGTACAAGAACGAGGCGTTCCTCGGCAGCCGCGATGCGCGCGTCCTGCGCATCCTGTCCGAGTACCTCGAGCCCGAGACGCGCTTTCGCGAGCTGCGGATCAAGGACACGATCGTGATGTTCGGCTCGGCGCGCATCCCGTCGCGCGAGACCGCGCAGGCCGAGCTTGCGCAGGTCGTCGCGAGCGGCGCCGACCGCGCGCGCGCCGAGCAGCGCCTGAAGATGTCGCGCTACTACGAGGACACGCGCGAGCTCGCGCGGCGCCTGACCGAGTGGTCGAAGAGCCTCTCCGGCACCGACCGGCGCTTCGTCGTCTGCTCGGGCGGCGGGCCCGGGATCATGGAGGCCGCCAATCGCGGCGCGTCGGAGGCGAAGGGCGAGAACGTCGGGCTCAACATCTCGCTGCCGTTCGAGCAGAACGACAACCCGTACATCACGCGGCGCTTGTCGTTCGAGTTCCATTACTTCTTCATGCGCAAGTTCTGGTTCTCGTACCTCGCCAAGGCGTTCGTGATCATGCCCGGCGGCTTCGGCACGCTCGACGAGTTCTTCGAAGTCGTCACGCTCGTGCAGACGCTCAAGATCAAGAAGAAGGTCGCGATCGTGCTGTACGGCACCGAGTACTGGGACAAGGTGCTGCA
>SCVU01000092.1 GCA_004296785.1 Planctomycetota bacterium | reverse complement strand
CCGTAGTGCAGGCGCTTGACGCGCGCGTTCTGGCCGTTGAGCTCGACGTACCAGATCTCGCCGGTCAGCGGGTGCGTCTCGAGGTCGACGACGCCCGAGGTCGTGAGCCCGAAGTCGTAGACGGCGCCGGCGAGGCCCGACTGCGCGTCGAACGCGAGCGTGCGGATGAACTTGCGGCCGTAGTCGGCGAAGAACAGGCGGCTCGCGTACTCGGTCGGGTAGGCGCTCGCGCCCGGCAGCGCGCCGCCGATCGCGCAGTTGCCGTTGAAGCCGCCCTGCGGCTGACCGTCGGCGTCGAAGTGCAGACCGGGCGGCGCGAGCAGGCCGGCGTTCGAGTGGTGCCACGCGAGCATCGGCGCGCGCAGCGTTCCCGCCGGCGCGTCCGAGCAGATCGGGAACGCCGGCGTCGGCGGTTGGAACCCCTGGTAGTTCGACTGCGGGTTGAAGCCCTCGCGGCACGGCCAACCGAAGTTGTCGCCGCGGCGGACGAAGTCGAGCTCCTCCCACGTGTTCCAGCCGACGTCGCCGAGGATCGCGAGGCCCGGATCGCCGACCGCCGGATCGAGCGCGCCGGTGCCGGGCAGCGGCGTGCCGCGGAACGGATTGCGCAGGCCGAGCGCCCACACGCGGCTCGCGTGGCTGGCCGGATCGCCGTCGTAGAACGGATTCGACGCGAGGCCGAGGCCGGTCGTCGGATCGAGGCGCAGCACCTTGCCGGCGAGCGAGCGCACGTCCTGCGAGCGCAGCGCGCCCGAGTCCTCGACGGCCGGCGTCGGACCGAGCTTGCCCGTCGCCGGGTGCACCCAGTCGTCGAAGCCGGGCGCATCGAAGCCGCCGGTGTCGGTGAGGTCGTAGTGCGCGCCGTCGCCGGTCGCGAGCAGCAGCGTGCCGTCGCTGCCGAACCACACCGTGCCGTTGGAGTGGCTGTTGTGCACCGACGCGATGCAGTCGGGCACGCTGCCGTCGGCGAGTTGGTTGCCGAGCAGCACGTGGCGCGATGCGGCGTCGATCACCCAGTCCGCTCCCTGCGTGACGACGCGGTAGCGCGTCAGCCGCGAGAACGAGTACTTCTGGCCCTGGTTGTAGCCGTTGTCCGCGCCGGGAACCGGCGAGACCGTGTAGAGCAGGTAGATCCAGCTCTGCTCGGAGCCGTCGGCGACGAACTGCGGCGTGAGCGCGATGCCGAGCAGCCCGCGGTCCCAGTCGTTGTTCACCTCGTCGCGCATGTCGGCGAGCGGCGCCGACTGCAGCACGCCGTCGCGCATCACGCGCACCTGGCCGGGCTTCTCGAGCAGCAGCGCCGTTCCGTCCGGCGCGAACACGAGTCCTTCGACGTAGTTGAGCTGCGGTCCGACCGTCAGCGCTTCGAAGTGCTGCGGCCACTGCGCGAGCGCGCGCGGGGCGGCGAGAAAAGCAGCGAGGCCCGCGACCAGCCAAGCGGCGGCGCGGGCCTCGATTCGGACGAGCGCGGAGCGGGGGGCACGCATCCCCCCAAGCTAACACGCCGCCGCGACTACTTGCGGATGCCCTCGAGGCTGATCGTCAGCAGCACCGGATCGGGCGTCCCGGGCTTCGTCGCGTACTTCATTCCGTACTCGGTGCGGTCGATCGTGAACGACGTGTCGAAGCCGATGCGGTGGCTGCCGTCCATCGGGAAGTCGCCTTCGCCGACCTTCGTGATCTCGAGCGTGACCGGCTTCTTCACGCCGAGCAGTTCGAGGTCGCCGACGACCTTCAGCTTGCCTTCGCCCGCGGCGCTCACCTTGGTGCTCGCGAACGTGATCTTCGGGAACTGCTTCGCGTTGAAGAAGTCGTTGTTGCCGAGGTGGCCGTCGCGGCCGGCGTCGCCGGTGTTGACGCTGGCGGACTCGACCTCGAGGCGCACCGAGCACGCGGCCGGATCCTTCGCGTCGTAGCTCAGCGTGCCGCTGAACTTGTCGAAGCGACCCCACGTGTGGCTGATGCCCATGTGCGAGGCGCGGAACAGGACCGACGAGTGGACCGCGTCGATCTCGTACTTGTCGGCGGCGGTCGCGACGGCCGGCGCGACGGGGGCGGAGGACGAAAGGAACGCGATGCCGCCGGCGGCGAGGCCGAGTGCGGCGAGGGTGAGGCACAGACGCATGAAGAATTCTCCTGGGATCCGGGTGGAACGAGCGCCGCTTCTAGGCACTGTCCGCGCGCTCCGCAAGTCCGCGCTTGCGTTCGAACGCGTGCGTTCCCATCGTGGGCGTCCCGATGAGCGAGGCCGCACGCGCGCGCTGGTCGCTGGTCGCGGCGGCGGTGCTGTTCTCGACCGGCG
>SCVU01000091.1 GCA_004296785.1 Planctomycetota bacterium | reverse complement strand
GCCGTTGCTGCGGCGCGCGGCGTTGTGGTAGCCGCCCGCCGAAGCCTCGACGTATGTCAGACCCGACGGCAACGCCGGGACGACGCACTCGCCGTTGCCGTTGTAGCCCCACGCGATGATGGCGCCGTCGCTGCGCCGCGCGATCGTGTGGTACTCACCCGCCGAGACATCGAGATAGCTCAGACCGGGCGGCAGCGCGGGAACGTTGCACTCGCCGTAGCCGTTGTAACCCCACGCCACCACCAAGCCGTCACTGCGGCGCGCAGCCGTGTGGTACGCACCCGCGGCGATGTCGACGTAGGTCAGACCCTGCGGGAGCGGGACGACGTTGCACTGGCCGTCGCCGTTGTAGCCCCACGCGACGACGTTGCCGTCGCTGCGACGCGCGACGGTGTGCAGATAGCTCGCCGCGACTTGCACGTACGTCACGCCCGCCGGCAACGCGGGCACGTTGCACTCACCGTATCCGTTGTATCCCCACGCCACGATCGAGCCGTCGCTGCGGCGCGCGGCGGTGTGGAACCAGCCTGCCGAAACCTCGACGTAGCTCTGGCCTGTGGGCAACGCAGGAACGTTGCACTGGCCGTCGGCGTTGTAGCCCCACGCCACGACGTTGCCGTCGCTGCGGCGCGCCGCGCTGTGGTACGAGCCCGGCGCGAGCTCGACGTACGTCGGAAGCGGCGGGAGCGCGGGGACGTCACCGCCGTTGTCGGCTCCGAACGTCACGACGGACCCGTCGCTGCGGCGTCCAAGCGTGTGGAAATTGCCCGCTGCGAACTCGACGTAGCTCAGACCGGGCGGAAGTGCCGGAACGTTGCACTTGCCGCCGGAGGTGTCCCCCCAGGCCACCGCTGCGCCGTCGCTGCGGCGCGCGATGTTGTGCACGGTGCCGACATCGATGTCGACGTACGTCACGCCGGCCGGCAACGCCGGGACGTTGCATTGGCCGTAGTAGTTGTATCCCCACGCGACGACCGAGCCGTCGCTGCGCCGCGCGACGGTGTGACCGCCTCCCGCTCCGATCTCGACGTACTTGAGTCCGGGCGGCAACGCGGGGACGTTGCATTGGCCGTCCATGTTCCATCCCCAGGCGAGCACGGCGCCGTCGCTGCGGCGCGCCACGGTGTGGTAGTTCCCCGCGGCGATCTCGACGTAGCTCAGTCCGGCCGGCAGCGCAGGGACGTTGCACTGGCCTGAGTCGTTCCAGCCCCAGGCAACGACGGAGCCGTCGCTGCGACGCGCGACGCTGTGGCTGTTTCCCGCCGCTACCTCGACGTAGCTCAGTCCGGGCGGCAGAGCGGGAACGTTGCACTCCCCGTAAGGACCCCATCCCCAGGCCACCGCCGATCCGTCGCTGCGGCACGCGACGCCGTGAGTATGTCCCGCCGCGATCGCGACGTAGCTCAGTCCGGCCGGGAGCGCGGGGACGGTGCTCACGCCGTTCCAGTTGAACCCCCACCCGAGCGCGGATCCGTCGCTGCGGCGTGCGAGGTTCCACGAGTAGCTCGCCTCGAGCTCGACGTAGCTCAGGCCGGGCGGCAACGCGGGGATGTTGCACTGGCCGTAGCCGTTCCAACCGTACGCGAATGCCTTGCCGTCGCTGCGGCGCGCGACGGTGTGGAAGTAGTTCGCCGCGACCTGGACGTAGCTCACGCCGGGCGGCAGCGCGGGAAGTTGGCTCTGGCCGTAGTAGTTGTTGCCCCATCCAGCGACGGAGCCGTCGCTGCGACGCGCGACTGCGTGATAGCGACCGAACGCGACGTCGACGTACGCGAGTCCCGGCGGCGGAGCCGGCACGTTGCACAGGCCATCCGTGTTGTCGCCCCACGCGACCAACGCGCCGTCGCTGCGACATGCGGCGGAGATGTAGCGGTGCGCCGAAACCTTCGTGTAGCTGACGCCGGCCGGCAGCGCGGGGACGTTGCACTGGCCGTAGGAGTTGTCGCCAACGGCCAACACGACGCCGTCGCTGCGACGCAAGAGCGTTTGCCCGCCACCCGCGGCGACGTCGACGTAGCTCAGACCGCTCGGCAGCGCGGGAATGTTGCACTGCCCGTAATAGTTCCATCCCCACGCGATCGCGGAGCCGTCGCTGCGGCGCGCGACGCTGTGGAAATCACCGGCTGCGATCTGCACGTAGGTGATGCCGAGCGGCTTCTTCGGGAGCGGAGGCACGACGCACTGGCCGTTGGTGTTGCTCCCCCACGCGACCACGGAGCCGTCGCTGCGTCGCGCGACGCTGTGCTCGTAGCCCGCCGTGACCTCGACGTAGCGGAGCTCGCTCGGCAGTGCGATCACGTTGCACTGGCCGTATTGATTGAACCCGACCGCGCTGACGACGCCTTCGCTGTTGCACACGACCGAGTGGAACGGTCCGGCCGCGACGGAGACGTAGGAGAGACCGGTCGGCAGCGGCGGGACGTTGCACTGGCCGAAGTCGTTCCAGCCGATCGCGACCGTGCCTGACTGAGCCGCGGCGACGGGGCCGGTCGCGAACAGCGCGAGGACGAGCAGGGCCAGGCTGGACAGGAGACTGCCCAGCTGACTGCCCAGGAGACCGCCCAGGAAACTGCGGAGCGACGACGTGGTGGAGCTCGGACGAGTGCGCATGAAAGCCTCCGGTTCGAGGCAGCGGACGCGCACCGAGCAGACGACTGCATCGGGCGCTTGCGACCTCACGCCGACAGGCTCAGACGGGGTCCGGCTCTCTCCGGAGAATTCTCGGAAAACTCCGCGCGCTCGGTGCGGCCCGCGCCGACGTCGCGCTGGCTCCCGGAACGCCCCCTTCGCGGAGCATGTGCGGCTGCGCCGACGGCCGAGGCGGGATTCCGCGAAGATTTCACCGCTTCGCGCCAACGGGAGCGCGCGCGTGGGATCTACGGGACCACGGTCAGCGGCAGCGCGAACGACATGAACACGGCGAACGGAATCTCCACCGGCGAAGAGCTGGCGCGCCACGCGCGCTGGATCCGGCGCCTCGCGAGCGCGCTGCTGCGCGACGAGGCCGCGGCGGAGGATCTCGTGCAGGACGCGTGGCTCGCGGCCCTGACGCGACCGCCGAGCGAGGGCCGCTTGCGGCCGTGGCTGCGCGAGGTCGCGCGCAACCTCGCGCGCCGCCAGCACCGCGGGAACGCGCGCCGGTCGGCGCGCGAGGAGTCGGCGCGCGCTCCTTCGCAGCCCGAGGCTCCCGACGCGTTCGCCGAGCGCGTCGAGACCGAGCAGCGCTTGACGCGCGCGCTCGCCGCGCTTGCGGAGCCGTTCCGCACGACGCTGATGCTGCGTTACTACGAAGAGCTCGAGCCCGCGGAGATCGCCGCGCGCCTGGGATTGCCCGGCGGCACGGTGCGTTGGCGCCTCGCGCGCGGCCTCGAGCTGCTGCGCGAGCGCCTCGATCGAGCTCACGGCGGCGATCGACGCGCGTGGAGCCTCGCTCTCGCTCCGCTGGCGCGCATGGACGGCGCGGCCGGCGCGAGCACCGTCACTTCCGTCTCCGTGCTGCCCGGTCTACTCGCCATGAATCTCCTCAAGGTCTGCGTCGCTGTCGCCGTCACGGCGTTGCTCGTGCTCGGCTTGTCGCTGGCGGGAGTGCTGCCCGACTCGCTCTCGCTCCTCGCGCGCCGCGAGACGCCGCTCGCGGTCGGATTCCGTCCGCTCGAGCTCGAACGCGCGGCGGAACCCGCGAACCTGGCGGAAGTCCGCGCGCTCGAGCCGCAGCGCGTCGAGATCGCGGCCGCGGTCGAGTCGGCGCCGACGGCGGCCGCGACCGCGCGCGAAGCGACGCTCGACGTGCGCATCTTCGGCCAGGGCCGGGCGCTCGCCGGCGCGCGCCTGGTGGTCCGCCCGGGCGATCAGCGGATCGAGGTTTCCGCCGGGACCGACGGGCTCGCGAGCGCCGCGTTCGCGCTCGCGGAGCCGCGCGCGCTCGTGGGCGTCGAGCTGCACGCCTTCGGTTTCGCGACGCGCACGAGCGAGGCCGTGTGCGAAGCGGGACGCGCGACGCACCTCGGACGCATCGAACTCGTGCCCGGCGGCGCCGTGTCCGGGCGCGTGGTCGACGAGCGCGGCGTGGGTCTGGCCGATTGCCGCGTCACGCTCGGCTCGCTCGAGGATCCGTTCCCGCAACTCGAAGCGGCGCGGCTCGAACCCGCGCGCGATGCCGCGTTGCACACCACGAGCGACGCCGACGGCGGCTTCCGACTGCTCGGCGTGCCGGCGGGAATGGCGCGGCTGTGGGGCCACGCGCCGGCGCGCCGTGCGAGCTACACGCCGCCGCTCGAAGTGCGCGCCGGCCAAGAATCGACGGGCGTCGAGCTCGTGCTCGCGCCGCTCGCGCCGGAGAACCGACTGCGCGTGCTCGTGCTCGATCCGACGGGACAACCGGTGCCCGGCGCGCGTCTGGAGTTCCGTCACTTGCTCGACGGCGGGGACAACGTGCGCAGCGGACAGCAGAAGGCGGACGCCGACGGACGCTTCGAGTTCCTGCTGCCGGCGGACGCGCGCACGTCGCTGACGGCGAGCGATCCGCAGGCGCGCTTCGGGCCCGCCACGTTGGCCGACATCGCGAACGGCGAGCGCGAGCTCGTGCTGACGTTGCGCGACGTGCGGCGCGTCGAGCTCGCGCTCGAGAGCCGCGGCGCGGCGTGGCTCGGCCCGTGCGCGCTCGAACTGTGGTCCGCCGATGGCGACGCGCGGCTCGGCGGCCTCGCGCTCGGCAAAGAGGAGCTCGAGCGCGCGAAACCCGCCGACGCGCCGATCGCGTTCGTGCTCCCCGACGAGTCGTTCGTGTTGCGCGTGTTCGCGACGGGCCACCGCATGTGCGAGCTCGGTCCGCTCGATCCGGCGCGCGTCGGTGCCGCGCTGCACTGCACGCTGGAGCCCGTGCCCGGTCTCGCCGGCATCGTCAGCTCGGGCGGTGCGCCCGCGGCCGGCGTGCGCGTCACGTTGCGCGAAGCCGTCGCGCCCGACACGAAGCTCGAAGCGCGCGGCTACCGGCTGCGCCTGTGGCCCGAGATCCGCGACGAGGTCCGCACGGATGCGCAGGGTCGCTTTCTGCTGACGCCGCGCGTCGCGGGCAGCTACTTCGTGCGCGCGGAGCCGGCCGACGCCGCGCCGGCCGAGCTCGGGCCGATCGAAGTCGACGAGCGACTCGGCGGCCCGCCGCTCGCGCTCCAACTCGGGACCGGCGGCGCGATCGAGGGACGCGTGCGCCTTGCGCGCGGCGCCGATCCGGAAGGCGCGATCGTCGGCATCACGCGCGGCGACGGCGACGAGCGCACGCAGCGCGTCGGCAGCGACGGAGCCTTCCGCTTCGAGAAGCTCGTGCCCGGTCCGTGGCGCGTCGAGCTGTGCACCGCGGAGGCGTTCGGCCCGCCGAAGGGCTACAGCGCAATCCAGGCGCCGGGCGTGAAGCCGTTCGAGCTCGCGGAGAACTGCACCGTCTACGAAGGCGAGACGAGCTTCGTCGACGTGTCCGACGGCAAGCTCGGAGCGCTCGCGTTCGAAGGTCGCCTGGAGATCGACGGGCGACCCGCGGTCGGCTGGACGGCGCGCTTGTGCCCGGCCGGAACACTCGAGTTCGAGGGGCAGGGCTGGACGGCGCTCGATTCCGACGGGAGTTTCACGCTGAGCGCGAGCGCACCCGGCAAGTACCGCGTGATGCTGCGCAGACCGGGAGGCGAGTCGCAGGAGCAGTTCGTGTACGAGGACGTGCTGGTGCGCGGGCTCGATCCGCGCTGGGAGCGCGAGTTCTCGACCGGGCAACTCGTGCTCGCCGGCGTCGAGGGTTTCCGCGGCGAGGGCACGCCGCGCGTCGCGCACTGCTGGAGCGGGCCGGGTCGGCTGCGCTCACTCGCCGTCGTGACGGGCGACGGTGAGCAGGCGATCGAGGTGCCGGCCGGCGCGGCCGAACTGCGCGCGCCGAGCGATTCATCCGACCCCGAGTCGTGGAAGTTGCTGCGCGCGATCGAAGTCCGGCGCGGCGAGACGCTGCGCGTGGAGCTCACCGCCGCCGAGCGCGGCGCGCGCTGACGAAGCCCGCGGCGCGAAGTGAGAGGGTCCGCTGCGCGACGCTGCCGCCGCCTCGGCGCCGTTCCTCTGAGCTCAGACTCGCGTGCGCGTCTCGAAGTGCCTGCGGAACGCCGGCGCCGTTCGCGCGAGGAACGCGCGCGTGCGCAACCCGCGCAGCGCGGCCGCGCACAGCGGCACGCAGATCGCCGCGGCGACGCCCGCGATGCCGAGCGGCGCCGGCCAATTGCCGAGTTGGTACATCGCGCCGAGCGACACCGTGTCGCCGGATGCGTCGACGACGACGCGCATCGCGAACAGGATCGCCGCCGCCGCGACGACCGTGGTTGCGACCCACGCCGCGAGCCGCCGCGGTTGGTGCGCGCGCGCCAATCCACCGAACGTGTCGAGCTGACCGGTCGCGTGGTTGTACGCGAGCAGGAATTCCGCGCCGCCGTCGGCCGCGGGACGCGAGACCGCGCTCAGCGCGTGCCCCGCGCGCGCCTGCAGCGCCGCGTTCGTGAAGTTCCACGCGTGCTCCGCGCCGGCGGCGTCGCGCACCCACAGGCAATCCTTGCGCGTGATCTCCGTGTGCGCGTGCACCTGCGTCGGCGCCACCGACACGTGGTCGCCGATCACGGTCGCACCGCCGCCCGTCGTGTGCACGTGCAAGCGCTGCTCGATGCTCGACTCCTTCTCCACCACCGTCCCCGAGTGCGCGTCGACGTCGTAGCTGCGGCCGAGCACGTGCACCGTGCGCAGCGCGTCCGGCAGCGAATCGCGGCCGCGCGCTGAAGCGGGCAAGCGGCGGCGATCGAGCGCGAAGACGAAGAGCGGGCTCGCGATCAGCAGCACGCACAGCACCGCGATCCAGTACGGCACGCTCGCGCGCAGCGCGCGGTCGAGCTCGTCGCTCTCCTCCGCCGCCGCGGGAGCCGCGCCGTCGAGGCCGAAGCGTGCTCGCACGCCGCTGCGAAACTCGTCCGCGGCGAGCCGCTCGCGCAAGCGCTCGGAGAATGCGACGTACGCGGCCGCGTCGCCGTTGCGCATCCGAAAGTCGATGTCGTTGAGCGCGTTGTAGTAGACGCCGAAGAGCGTCTGCCCGGCCGGCCCGGCCATCTGCGCGGCTTCCGAAAGCACCTTGAGGGTCGCGTAGTGCTCGGCGTCGTCGCCCGGCTCGGCGAGCACGCGCTCGACCGATGGGAAGCGCGCGAGGTCGTGCGTCTGCGCGCGAGCTCCGAGCGCGAGGAATCCGGCGACGCACAGAAAGAGCCAGATCCGCCGCACTGCGAGGTTGTGCATGGAGGCGGGATCCTAGCGACTGGCGAGCCGAGATGAGCCGCGCCGCTCGGTTGCTCGCGCGCGAGTCACCACCGCGGCGACCGCCCGGGGCATGCACCCCGGGCGGTCGCGCTTCGCGCGCTACGAGAACACCGGCGCGACGCCTTCGATGCGCTTGCGCTGCGCGGGCGACAGCCGCTCGAGCGTCGCCAGGAACTCGGGGTGCGACATCCCCGATCCGAGATACGTCCACCGATTCGCCTGGTGCTGCGCCGCGCGCAGCTCGCCGCGCTCTTCGGCGCCGAGCTTGCGACCGCACGCGGTCTCGAGCGCATCGAGGTCGAGCTCGACCTGCTGCTGCAAGCCCTCGTCGAGGAACGCGCCGATCGACAGGTACGCGTCGACGCCGCGCGCGATCCCCTGCTCGTCGCGCGTCGCGGCCAGCGCTTCGACCATCAGCGCATCGAGCCGCGCGTGCTGCGCCTCCTCCATCCAGTGATGGCGCAGCAGGCTCTGGAACAGCGGGTCGAGGCGCGTGTCGCGCTGCACCGAGTCCAGGTAGTGCCGCTGCGTCATCCACTCGATGTGCAGGATCGCCAGCGCCACGCCCAACGGATCGTGCGACAGCACGTGCTCGGCGATCGCCTGCGGCGGACCGATCACGCCGCACGAGCGGCCGAAGCCGCTCTCGAACGCGCTGCGGAAACGGCGGAAGAGCTGGATGTGCTTCGTCTCCTCGCCGGCGAACTGCAGCAGCGCCTGCGTCCGCCACGGATCGAGCGCGGCCTCCGCGCGCACGTGATCGAGCACGAACGGCAGGATGAACTCCTCGACCACGCCGAAGATGCACAGATACGCGTGGCCGCGGATCTGGTTCAGCGTGCGCCGCTCGTCGCGCGAGAGGCTGCCGGCCGTCTCCACGCGCGCCAAGGATTCGGGAAGGAACGGCCGCGAGAAATCGAGGCGGTCGTCCGGCTTCAGCACGTCCTCGATCCTCCAATTCGCCTTCTGCGCCGACCTCAGGGTCCGTTCGAAAATCGCGTTGCTCATGACGATGTTCCTCGTGTCGTGGAGTTCGGTGCGGATCAGCGCGTGACCAGGCGCGAGCGCAGGCGCACCGGCTGCGAGAGGTTGAAGCGGTTCGGCGACGTGCGGCAGACGAGATCGTGCACGCGCTCGAGCTGCGCCGGCGTCGCGTCGGCCTGCAGGTAGACGGTGTAGACGAGCTCGTCGTAGCCGGGCTTGACCGAGTCGTCGAGACCGAGGAACCCGCGCAGGTCGATGTCGCCGCTGAGCTCGATCGACAGCGAGCGGACGTCGATGCCCTCCAGCGAGCAGGCCGCGACGTAGCCGACCGTCATGCACGCGTTGAGCGCCGCCATCAGCAGCTCCTGCGGATTCGCGTACTGGTTCGTGCCGGCGAGCTCGAGCGGCTCGTCCGCGCGCACGGTGAAGTCGCGCTCGATCTTCGCGCCGCTGATCTCGCAGCCGGTGATGCGGGTGTCGGAGCGCGTGCCGCCCATCCAGTGCGTGGTCACGCTCCAACGCGTGTGCGCGAGCGCGGGATCGGCCTGGATCGCGGCGACCTTCGTGCGCAGCGCGGCGACGTCGATGCCGTTGACGAGGGTCGGAGATACGGTGGGAGCTTGCATGGTCATTGCCTTTCGGTGGTGTGGGGTGGAACGCGCGCCTTCGAGGCGGCGTCGCGACCGCGCAAGGCAACGGCCGTTCCCGGAGTGCACGCGACGACGCAAGTCGCCCGCGCGCCGTGGCTTGAATGCCGCGCGACCGCCGCGCGACGCGCCGCGAGATCTCGCCATCGACGAGATCTCGTGAGCGCGGACGCGAGATCTCGCGGCGTGGCGCTCAGTCGGGCCGGCGCAGATCGAGCGTCTTCAACCGCGAGCTGAGCGTCGAGGGCTTCAAGCCCAGCCGCTCCGCCGCGCCGCCGGGCCCGGCGATCCTCCAGTCGCAGGCCTCGAGCGCGAGACGCAGGTTCTCGCGCTCCAGCGACTCCATCTCGCGCGCCGTGCGGAATGCCCTCGGCACGCTCTCTTCCGCGCGCGGCGCCGCGACCGCGCGGCGCGTCGATTCCGGCAGCACGCGCTCGAGATCCAGCCAAGCCCCGCGCGAGGTGATCACGGCGCGCTCGACGACGTTGGCGAGCTCGCGCACGTTGCCCGGCCAGTCGTACGCGCGCAGCCGCCGGCGGCCCTCCTCGGAGAACGGCAGCACCGCGCGGCCGAGCTTGCGCGCGTAGCGCTCGGCGAAGTGCTCCGCCAGCAGCACGACGTCCTCACCGCGCTCGCGCAGCGGCGGCAACTGCAACGGGAAAACGCTCAGTCGATAGTAGAGATCTTCGCGGAAGCGACCGTCCTTGCGCATCGCCTCGAGGTCGCGGTTCGTCGCCGAGATCACGCGCACGTCGACGCGCCGCGTGCGCGAGCCGCCGACGGGCTCG
>SCVU01000696.1 GCA_004296785.1 Planctomycetota bacterium | reverse complement strand
GTGAGCTGTCGGTGCGTCCCACGTCTTCGCTGCCAACGCCCTCGACGAGCTCGACCCGGCGACGGCGTTCACGGGTGACACGCACATCGTCGGGTGGTCGCGTGCGCTGAGCTCCGGATTCGGCTCGGAGCTCCGACTCATCGGGGTGCGCCCCGGCGACTGCGCGATCTGCGAGAACCCGTATTCGGTCTCGGGGGGGCTCGCGAACTACGGGCTAGAGCTGTGCTCGCAGAGGCTCGCCGGCGGAGCTCCCAACGACGCCTTCGCGGTCTGGGAGAGCGTGCCGCTCGGCTTCGGCAGCAGCTCGATCTCCGCGCAGCGGCTCGACGGGTTCGTCGGCGGATCCGTCGCGAATCTCGGCGGCGGCTGCTCGGGCGGCACGGCCGGCACCGACTGCCCGCCCAAGCCCAACTCGCACTTCACGCACACGCTGAGCGCGTCGCTCGTCAGCGGACCGAGCTTCCTCGTGCTCAGCTTCGAGCGCATCGACGTGAGCTGCGGGTTCTGCACGATCGTCCCCAATCCGTTCACGGGCTTCGTGTACCCCGCCGGCACGACCGGGCCGATCGGCGCCAACAGCCTGACGACGGACATCCCCAACGACCCGTCGCTGTCCGGTACGACCTTCTACGAGCAGTGGGCGACGTTGTCGGACGCGTTCGGATGCACCCCCATCGGAGCCGCCCTCTCGAACGCGCTCCAAGTCACGTTGCAGTAGCGAGGAGCACGAACCATGCGCATCCACTCGTTCATCGCCCTCTCCGTGATCGCCGTTGGCGCAGCGTCGAGCGTCGCGTCACTGACCGCAGCGCAGGCTGCGCACCCGTCGATCGAGCGCGGGCACGCACTGCGCGATGCCGTCGGCCTCGACGTCGTCAACGGAGCGCTGCACGGCGTCGGACCCACGTATAAGGTCGCATTCGCGCCCGGAGGATTCACGTACACGACGCTGCTCGGCTCGCAGGCGCCCGAGCGCGGCACACTGTCGTACGAGCTCGCGTCGATCCGCGTCGGCTCGCACGAACTGCTCGGCTCGGCGTGGTCCGTCGAGCCATCGCACGACGGGCTCGTCGCCGCCTACGCACGCACCGCATCGATTCGCGAGGAGTACATCGTGCAGCGCGACGGGCTCGAGCAACGCTTCGTCTTCGCGGCGCTGCCCGAAGTCGACGGGGATCTCGTGGTGCGCGCGCACGTGCACACGTCGCTCGTCGCGGAAGGCCGCGGCAGCTTCCCGAACGGACTGCGCTTCGAAGCGCCGGGCTACGGCAGCTTCGTGTACGGGGGAGTCACCGGGATCGACGCGACGGGCAGGACGGTCGCGGGCGATCTGCGCTTCGACGGCGAGCACCTCGAGCTCTCACTCCCGGCGGACTTCGTCGCGAGCGCCGCGCTGCCGTTGACGCTCGATCCGCTGCTCGGCGGCAATCAGATGGTCTCGGACGGCTCCGACAGCAGCGATCCCGACATCGCCTACGACCTCACGACCGACGCGTATCTCGTCGCGTGGGAGCGGCAATGGTCGAGCATGGACTTCGACGTCTACGCGCAGCGCGTCGCCTCAGCGGGCGGGCTGATCGGCCCGATGATCCTGTTGGAGCTCGGCGCGTCGACGGTGTCGCTGAGCCCGACCGTCGCGAACAACAACGGCGCCAATCGCTTCCTCGTGGCGTGGCAGCAGGGTCCGTCGGTGCTGGGGCTGCACGACATCGTCTGCCGCGCGGTCAACGCGTCGGACGGCGCCATGTCGAGCCTGGTGACGATCGCGTCGGACCCGGCCGACGAGATCGACGCCGACGCCGGAGGCGAGTCCCGCGTCGGGTTCAGCAATGTCCAGGTCGTCTGGAACCAGCGCTGGGCCGGCATCCGCGGAGCGGCCGTATCCGTGCCGAGCTCCGGCGATCCATCGGTGGCGGCCAACTACGCGGTGCCGTGCTCCGTTCCCCACTCCGACGGAGTGGACGGCAAGCCCAGCATCTCCAAGTCCGGCGGTGGAACGGGTCGTTACGTGATCGTGTGGCAGCACCTGTTCCCTTGGTACTTCGGCGGAGATCACGACATCATCGGCATCGTCGTCGACTCCAACGGCATGGTTGCCGCAGCCACGGAGTTCCTGCTCTCCACCGACACCGGGCCCGATGAAGAGGATGCGGACGTCGACGGAGACGGCAGCGATTTCGTGGTCGTCTACGAGCGGCGGCCTGCGCCGGGCCTCGGCGAGTACGACGTCCACTGCTTCAGGGTCCACATCGACGGGGTCGGCCCTTCGACCGTCGGTCCCGAGGTCGTCGTCGAAGCTGGCGTGAACGACGCCGAGGTCGATCCGGCGATCGTGCTGGTCGGTGGCTCGAGCGGCATCACGAAGTACGCGGTGGCCTGGGCCGATCACGTCAGCGCGCTCGACTACGACGTCTACTACCGCGAGCTCGATCCAGCGGATTGCCTCGCCTGCGGGACGACGAAGACCTTCGGCACCGGCACGACGTCCTACGACGGCAACGTCGAGCTCGCGTCGCAGCGCAGCGGCGGCGGCACCGGAGACCGCGGCATGGGCGCGTTCGAAGCGACGAACGTGGCGCCGGGCTTCGTCGGTTCGATTCAAACCCAGAAGTTCACGATGGAGAGCGCCGGCGGCAGCGTCGTGAATCTCGGCGGCGGCTGCGCGGGCGGCGGATTCGCCGCGGTCTCCGGTGCGGCCGCGATCGGCAACAAGACGTTCGCGATTACGCTGAGCGGCGCGAGTCCGGCCGCGGCGGTTGCCGTGCTGAACCTCAGCTTCGCCGCGACGTGGATGCCGTGCGGCTCGTGCAACGCTCCGCTGCCCGGCATCACGTACACGAAGATCCCGGTCGGTGGATCCGCCAGCCTGACCCTGCCGATCCCGTGCGACGTGTCCGCGATCGGTGTCGTGGCCAACGTCGATTGGATCGTCGGCCTCGTGCCGAGCTCACCGTGCCCGGCCTTCGCGAACATCGCGAATTCGAACGTGTTGCGGCTGACGGTCGGCGAGTAGCGCGTGCCTCGCCTGCGGCTGCGGCCGCGGGAACTGCCGGGACCGCGGGTACGGCCCGCAACCGGGCGGCCGTTGGCGTAGCATGGGCCGCTACGCCGATGGCCGAGGCGACCTGCTGGACGCTCATCGAAGGGGCCGCTGCGGGGGACAGCGCAGCGCGCACCGAGTTCACGCATCGCTACCTGCCCGTGATCCGCGCGTACTTGCACGCGCGCTGGAAGGATCGGCTGCTCGGCGACGAGCTGCAGGACGCGGTGCAAGAAGTCTTCGTCGAGTGCCTGCGCGAGGACGGCGTGCTCGCGCGCGCGGGCTCGGGCGACCGGCGCGGCTTCCGCGCCTACCTGTTCGGCGTCGTGCGCAACGTCGCGCTGCGCGTCGAGTCGGCGCGCGTCCGCGTGCGCGACGCGGCCGGCCAGCAATCGTTCCACGCCGAGCAGCTCCCGATCGCGGAGGCATCGCTCTCGCGCATCTTCGACCGCGCGTGGGCGACATCGCTGCTCGGCGAGGCCGTGCAGCGCCAGTCGCTGCTCGCGCGCGACGGCGGACCGGGAGCCGAGAAGCGCGTCGAGCTGCTGCGCCTCGTCTTCCAGGAGGGACGCTCGCTCGCCGACATCGCGCGCGACTGGAACGCCGAGCCGCGCGCGATCTACTCGGAGTACGAGCGCGCGCAGGCCGACTTCCTGCGCGCGTTGAAGCAGGTCGTCGCGTTCCACCATCCGGGTGCTCCCGAATCCGTCGGGCGCGAATGCCGGGAACTCCTCGCGATGTTCCGGTGAGCCATGGGGGATTCGTCCGTCGAGCTCGATCCGCGCGTCCGGCACGACCTCGAGAGCGCGCTGCGCGCAGCGTTCGCCGCGCCGCCGCCCGCCGCGCCGCCGCCCGCGGGGCGCCCGGAGCCGAGCGCGCGCCCGGAGGGTGACATCCAGCGCGGGCGCGCGAGCTACCGGATCGTCGGCGAGATCGGGCACGGCGGCATGGGCGTCGTGCTGCGCGGGCGCGACTCGGAGCTCGCGCGCGACGTCGCCGTGAAAGTGCTGCGCCCGGACGCGGCGCGCAGCGAGTCGACGCTGCGGCGCTTCGAAGCGGAGGCGCGCATCGGCGGCCAGCTCGACCACCCGGGCATCGTGCCCATCTACGAGTTCGGCCGCATGGCCGACGGCCGCCCGTACTTCGCGATGAAGCTCGTGCGCGGTCGTTCGCTCGCCGATCTGCTCGGCGCCCGCGAGTCGGTGACCGCGGATCGCCATCGCTTCCTGTCGATCTTCGAGCAGGTGTGCTTGACGATCGCCTACGCGCACTCGCGCGGCGTGCTGCACCGCGACCTGAAGCCGGCCAACGTGATGGTCGGCTCGTTCGGCGAAGTGCAGGTCGTCGATTGGGGGCTCGCCAAAGTGCTCGCGAAGGGCGGCGCGGACGAGTCCGCGCCGGATGCGGCGCGCGAGCCCGCGGCGCCGCACGCGGCCGATGCGAGTCGGTCGAGCACGCACTCGGCCGACGGCACCGTGATGGGCACGCTCGCGTACATGCCGCCCGAGCAGGCGCGCGGCGAGATCGAGCGCGTCGACGAGCGCTCCGACGTCTTCGCGCTCGGCGCGATGCTGTGCGAGATCCTGACCGGTCGGCCGCCGTGGACCGGCGCGACGCCCGGATCGCGCGGCCGCCGCAACGACGCGGATCTCGTCGAGGCGCGCGCGCGCCTCGACGCGATGCTCGACGTGCCCGAGCTCGTGCAGCTGTGCAAGCGCTGCCTGTCGGAGGAGCGCGAGCACCGACCGCGCGGCGCGAACGAAGTCGCGCAAGCGGTCAGCGCGTTCCGCGCGTCGATCGAAGAGCGCGCGCGCGCCGCACAGATCGCGGTCGCCGAGGCGCGCGTCAAGATGGAGGACGAGCGCAAGGCGCGCTGGCTGACCGTCGGTCTCGCGAGCTCCGTGCTGTTGACGCTCCTGATCGGCGGCGGCGGCTGGGTGTGGCACCAGCGCCAACAGGAGCGGCGGCGCGCGCAGACGGCGGAGCTCGTCAACCCGGCGCTCGAGCACGCGTCGCTCCTCTACGGCCAGGTGTCGGCGACGAACGAGCCCGCGCGCTGGCAGGAGGCGCTCGCCTCGGTCGATCGCGTCCGCGCGCTGCTCGACGCCGGCGAGCCGAGCGCGAGCCTCGAGCAGCGCGCCGTGCAGCTCGCCGAGCAGATCCGCGCGGGCGCCGCGGCCGCCGAGCAGCGCGCGGCGCTCGCGAACTCGAACCAGCGCTTGCTCGCGCGCCTCGAGGAACTGCGCGTGCCCGAAGGCGAGGGCGTCGATGCGCCCGATTGGTCGCAGGTCGATGCGGCGTACGGCGCGGCGTTCCGCGATCACGGCCTCGACCTCGACGCGGGGCCGGCGGACGAGTGCGCCGCTGCGATTCGCGAGCGCGGCCTGGGCGTCGACGTCGCGCTCGCGCTCGACCAGTGGGCGGCCGCGCGGCGGCGCGCCGGGCGCGCGCCGGATGCGGAGCGGCTGACGAACGTCGCGCGCGCGGCGGATCCGGACGAGGCGCGCGCGAGCGTGCGCAACGCGCTCGCGCACGGCGACCGCGCGGAGCTCGTGCGCCTGGCGCACAGCGCGGAGCTCGAGGGCCTGCCCGTCGCGACGCTGACGCTGCTCGGCAGCTCGCTCACGGCCGCGGGCGCGGAACAGGAGGCGTTGCGCGTGCTCCGCGTCGCGCAGCGACTGCGACCCGACGACTTCGTCAGCAACGTGTACCTCGCGCGGCACTTCTGGGAGCGCGACTACCGCGAGGCGGCGCGCTACTACTCCGCGGCGCTCGCCGTGCGGCCGGACGACTCGATCGTCGTGCACGAGTACGGCTATCTGCTCGACCACTTCCTGCAGGAGCCCGAGCGCGCGATCGCGCTCTACCGCAAGGCGCTCGAGCGGCATCCCGACGACGCGACGCTGCACCATTACCTGGGCCTCGCGCTCGCGACGCAGCGGCACTTCGACGCGGCGATCCCGTGCTTCGAGACGGTGCTGCGGCTCGAGCCTCAACGGCTCGGCGCGTACGCGGGCCTCTTGAAGTGCTGCTGGTACAAGGGCGACCTGGACGCCCTCCTCGCGCACAGTCGCGAAGCGCTGAGCATCGCGCCGCACTTCGGGGCGGCCCACGAGTCCCTCGGCCTCGCGTTGTTGACGCGCGGCGACCTCGACGGCGCGATCGACGCGCTACAGACGGCCGAACCGCTGATGCCGGGGAATCCGAGCGTGCAGGAAGCGCTGCGCAGCGCGTTCGAGCAGCGCGGCGATCACGCGCGCTCGCTGCAGGCCGCGCGCAGCGTGCCGTACCCCGACCACCTGCTCGCCTGGTTCGACCTCGGGCTGTGCGTGCGCGAGATCGTCGACCTCGATCAGGCGATCCGCGCGCGCCGCGAAGCGATCCGCGCCGTGCCGGTGAGCGCCGCGCAGCACGCCGTGCTCGGTGTGCTGCTGCAGGAGGCGGGGCGCTACTCCGAATCTCTGTTCGAGCTGCAGCTCGCCGCCGCACTCGGAGCCGACGAGGGCATCTGGACGCTGGCGTCGGAGAACGCGTTCGGGCAGGCGAGTCGTCTGATTCGCGACGAGCAGCGCTGCGAGCAGTGGATCGAGGATGCGCGGCGGCTCACCGATGTCGAAGCGCGGTTCGAGCGCGTGCTCCACGACGAGGAGGCTCCGCGCGATGCCGGCGAGCACGCCGAGTTCGCGCGACTCGCGTTGCGGCGCGAGCGCAGCGCGGCGGCCGCGCGCCTGTTCGCGGACCTGTCGGAGGCTCCGGCTGAACAGCTCCCGACGTGGTGCCGTCGCGAAGCCGCCGCTGCCGGCGCGATGGCGGGCTGTGGACGCGGTGAGGACGCGGCGGCGCTGTGGGATTCCGAACGCGCGAGCATGCGCGAGCAGGCGGCGCGGTGCGTTCGCGCCGAGCTCGCCGAGTGCGAGCGCGAGATCTCGAGCGGCGATTCCGCGCGGAGGCTGCGGGCGGCGCGCGCGCTGGCGACGTTGGCGATCGATACGCGGCTCGGCGGCGTGCGGGATGCGGCGGCGCTCGCGGAGCTCGCGCCCGCGGAGCGGACGACGTGGACCGAGCTGTGGTCCGAGCTCGCAGCACTCGAGGGTCGGATCCGCGACGCGGCGACCGCGCGAGCGAAGTGAGCTTCGCGCCGCCTCCGCGAGCGACCCGCAGCAGCGCCGGGCCGCGATTTCAGGACGGCGACCTGCTAGGCTTCCCGCGCACTCAAGGGTGTGGCGAGTCTCTCGCCACAGGATCTGGATGGTCGGGCCGCCATCCGCTGGTTGTGAGACCGGAGGATCCTGATGGCGAAGAGCGTGAGTTCGTCGGCCCCTGATCGAGGCGTACCCCAACCCATGACGGGCTGCTTCGTGCGGCTCGCCTGGCTGCTTGGCGGCAACGTCGTCCTGCTGTGCATCGCGATCCTCATCGCGCGTGACACGCAGTGGACGCTGACGACGAAGGACGCGGTGTTCTGGTGCGTCGTGGCGTCAGTGCTGCTGCTGCGGTTCGTCGACTTCAAGTGGTTCGACGGTCGGAGGCTCGACGGCTCACCCGTGACGGCGCGCGACCAACGTCGTTGGGTCGCCGCGTTCATCGGCGCATGGCTCGCGCTCTGGATCGTCGGTCAGTCCGTGGAGCTCGACGCGTGAGAACGGAGCCGCAACTCGTCGGCGCAGGCAAGCGTCGACTCCTTCCACCGATCACGCCACGCCGCGCGGCACCGCGCGCGCGGTTCGTGGTCCGACTCGCGCCGGTGATCCGCATGCGCAGCACGGGAACGAGATGATCGCGACTCACGTTTCACTCGTCGCCGCCGCTTCTGGGGGGCACGAAGCCGCGCTCGCTCCGATCCTCCTCGCGCTCGCCGTGATCCTGGCGGCCGCGAAGTTCGCCGGAAGCGTAGCGATCCGCCTTGGGCAGCCCGCGGTACTCGGCGAGCTGGTCGCAGGAATCGCGCTCGGGAACTTGCACCTCGTCGGCATCGGCGCGCTGGACGGGCTCGAGGGCAATGCCACGCTCGAAGTCCTCGCGGGCCTCGGCGTGATCATCCTGCTGTTCGAGGTCGGGCTCGAGTCGACCGTGCGCGACATGCTCAAGGTGGGCTGGCCGTCGCTGTTCGTGGCGGTGCTCGGCGTCGTCGCGCCATTCGCGTTGGGTTGGCTCGTCGGTGTGATGCTGCTGCCGGATCGCAGTCCGTACGTGCATGCATTCCTGGGCGCGACACTGACGGCGACGAGCGTCGGCATCACGGCGCGCGTGCTGAAGGATCTGGGGAGATCGGACTCCAGCGAGGCGCGCGTCATCCTGGGCGCGGCGGTGATCGACGACGTGCTCGGACTCGTGATCCTCGCCGTGGTCGCGGGGGTCATCGGTGCAGCGGACGCCGGAGGCTCGCTCTCGGCGCTCGACATCGGATGGATCCTGGCCAAGGCGGTTGGCTTCCTGGGCGGCGCACTGGCGATCGGGCTGGTCCTCTCTCCCAAGCTCTTCGGCATCGCCTCGCGCCTGCGCGGACACGGCGTCCTGCTCGCGACGGCCCTCGTGTTCTGCTTCGGACTCGCGTACCTCGCGTCGCTGGCGGGACTGGCCGCGCTCGTCGGAGCCTACGCAGCCGGTCTCGTGCTCGAGCGCGTTCACTATCGCGAGCTCGCGTCGCGCGAGAACCACGAGCTCGAGCAGTTGATCCACCCGATCGCGAGCCTCTTGGTCCCAGTGTTCTTCGTGCTGATGGGAACGAAGGTCGGGCTCGAGCACTTCGCGAGCACCGAGATCCTGCTGCTCGCCGCACTGCTGACGGTCGCCGCCGTGCTCGGCAAGCAGGTCTGCGCGCTCGGCGCGTTCGGCGGAGGATTGGATCGCCTGACGATCGGGCTCGGCATGATCCCGCGCGGCGAAGTCGGGCTGATTTTCGCGAGCATCGGGCTTGGGCTCTCCGTGCGCGGCGAACCGATCGTCGACGCTGGAATCTACTCGGCTGTCGTGATCATGGTCGTGATCACGACGATGGCGACGCCACCGGCGCTGAAGTGGAGCCTCGGCCGCCGGTACCGGCGTTAGGCGCCGCCTCGTCCGCGTCGCGCTACCTCCAGATCGGCGCGCGCAGCGCGAGCGCTTCGGCCGAGTGCCGCAGCTCGAGCGCGTCGCAGCCGCCGAGATCGGCGAGCGTGCGCGCGACGCGGCGCAGGCCCTGGATCGCGCGCGCCGACAGCCCGAGCTTCGAACTCGCGGCCTCGTACAACCGTCGCGACTGCGGATCGAGCGGCGCGCAGCGATCGAGCTCGTCCGCCTCGAGCTCCGCATTGCGCCGCGCACCTTGTCGTGCGCGCATCCGCTCGATCGCCGCGAGCACGCTCGCCGCGATCGCGGCGCCGCGCGTCGAAGCGTCGTCGCGCCGCGGTGATTCGTCGTGCTCCGTTGCTGACTCGCTCGCCGCCGTCCGCTGCGGCACCAGCTCGTCGAGCGCCGGCGCCGGAAGTTCGACGCGCAGCGGAATGCGATCGAGCAGCGGCCCCGAGATCCGGCTGCGATACCGCTGCACCAGCGTCGGCGGACATCGACACGGTTGCCGCGGATGCCCGAGGTACCCGCACGGACATGGATTCATCGCGCACACGACCTGGAACCGCGCCGGCAGCTCGAGGAACGTCCCCGAGCGACTGATCAGCACGCGCCCCGTCTCGAGCGGCTGCCGCAGCGCCTCGAGCGCCTCGCGGCGGAACTCGGGCAGCTCGTCGAGGAACAGCACGCCGCCGTGCGCGAGCGTGATCTCGCCCGGCGCGACCGGGATGCCGCCGCCGACGAGCCCCGCGTAGCTGACCGTGTGGTGCGGCGCGCGGAACGGCCGCTCGCGCACGAGCCCGCCCGGCCAGCGCCCCGCGGCGGAGAGCACGCGCGTGATCTCGAGCGCCTCCTCGTCCGTCGGCGGCGGCAACAGCTCGGGCAGGCAGCGCGCGAGCAGGCTCTTGCCGGTCCCCGGCGGCCCGACGAACAACAGCCCGTGCCCGCCGGCCGCCGCCGCGGCGAGCGCGCGCTTGCCCGCCGCGTGCCCGCGCACCGCGTCGAGGCCGTGGAACGCGCCGCGCGAGCTCGCCGCACTCGTGCGGAGCCCGAACGGTCCGAGCGCCGCATCGCCGCCGCTCGCGCGGGCGCTCGCCGCGTCGTGCTCGTCCGGATCGAGGCGCGGCGGCCACGCGCGCGCGCCCGAGATCGCGGCGACGACCTCGGTCAGGCTCGCGAACGCGTGCACGGCGATCGCGCGCTCGTACGCGGCCTCGCGCGCGGTCGCCTCCGGTGCGCACACGCGCGCGAGCTGCGCGCGCCGCGCGACCTCGGCCGCCGCGAGCCCGCCCGCGACCGGGTGCAACTGCCCGTCGAGCCCGAGCTCGCCGACGAACAGCGTCCCCGCCAGCCACGCCGGATCGAGGTGCCCGATCGCGGCCGCCGCGCCGAGCGCCAGCGCGAGGTCGAGCGCCTCGCCGGTCTTCTTGCGGCCCGCCGGCACGAGGTGCAGCTGCAGCACGCCGCTTGGGATCTCGAAGCCCGCCTCGCCCAGCGCCGCCGTCAGCCGCCCGCGGCTCTCGCGCACCACCGGATCCGGCAGGCCGGTCAGCGCGATCTCCGAGCGCTCGCGGTCGAGCGGCTCGAAGCGCGCCTCGACCGTGACGAGCTCGGCCCCGGCGCCGGCCAGGCAAGCCCCGTGCACGCGGATGGTCGTCATGCTCGCGGGACTGGATGCGCGGCGCGCGCGACGGTGGCGGGGGAGCGGGTGAAATCCGCGCGGCCGGCATCCGGTCGCCGCGCGCGCGCGTACGTTCGCGCGAAATGACCCGGAGCGGGCCGATCTTCGTCACCGGCTCGACCGGGTACCTCGGCCGCGCGCTCGTGCCGGCGCTCGCAGCGCGCGGCCACCTCGTGCGCGCGCTGGTGCGGCCGGGCTCGGCCGCGCGGGTGCCGGCGGGCGCAGCGTCGGTGGTCGGCGACGTGCTCGACCCCGACGGCTGGCGGAGCTCGCTCGGCGACGCGCGCACGCTCGTGCATCTCGTCGGCGTGCGCAAGCCGCTGCCGTGGATGGCGCGGCAGTTCCGCGACGTCGACCTCGCCTCGGTGCGCGCGATGCTCGCGGCGATCCGCGGCAGCTCGATCCGCCACGTCGTCTACCTGTCGGTCGCGCAACCGGCGCCGGTGATGCGCGCGTACATCGCGGCGCGGCGCGAGGCGGAGATCCTGATCCGCGCGGAGGAATACGCGACGACGATCCTGCGGCCGTGGTACGTGCTCGGGCCCGGGCACCACTGGCCGCATGCGTTGCGGCCGCTGTACAAGCTGTTCGAAGCGCTGCCGGCGACGCGCGACACGGCGCTGCGGACGGGGCTGCTCAGGCTGCCGGAGATCGTGCAGGCGCTCGTGTGGGCGGTCGAGCATGCGCCGAGCGGCGTGCGCGTGCTCGACGTGCCGCGGTTGCGCGCGCTCGGTCGCGGGGGGCGCGAGCAGGTGCTCGCGGCGGCGGAGTTGCTCGCGGCGGAGCCGGCGGGCTGACTGCGTGCGACTTCGGCGCGCGCGAGCGCCGTCGAGTCATGCGAGGCGGCACTACAATCCGTCGCCATGGACGAGGTTCGAGGACGCGCAGGAGCGGCGCCATGGCGTGGGATTCCAAGCACTACGGTGCTGAGTGTGGCGCTGAGCGCGCTCCTGGCAACCATTGCGCTCGTCGCGTGTCGATCGATGGAGGAGTCCGCGCAGCGAGGCCGCGGTGACTCCGACAAACTCCCGGCGATGGAGGGGGAGGCGGCAGAGTGGCCGGTCGAAGAGGTCACTCCGGCTCAGATTCCGC
>SCVU01000695.1 GCA_004296785.1 Planctomycetota bacterium | reverse complement strand
GCCCCAAGGGCAAGATGGTCCTCGGCCGCGGCGACGGCTACGCGGTGAACAAGAACCTCGCGCTCGCCGATCTCGAGACGGCCGTGCGCTCCCTCGTCACCGAGAAGAAGTAGGAGCACGCTCCACATGCGCTTCCACTCTCTTCTCCTCCCCGCCGCCGCCATCGGCGGCGCCGTCTGGCTCCTCGCGGCTCCCGAAGCGTCGGCGTGGAACCCGCTCGGCGGCTCGCTCGGCC
Organism: Planctomycetota bacterium; assembly: GCA_004296785.1. GTDB lineage: Bacteria > Planctomycetota > UBA1135 > UBA1135 > GW928-bin9. Next base: position 1,529 of record SCVU01000695.1, on the reverse strand, counting down.
TGACGCAGCGCGACGTGCGCGTCTTCGACAACTTCACCGACACGCAGGCCAACGACAACGTCACGGCCGACGCGAACTTCCCCGGCTATCTCGGCATCGAGATGGCGAGCTGGAAGGCCGTGCTCGAGTGGGGCAGCGAGCTCCACGGCAACGGCAACGGCGACCCGACGCAGGCCGGCGGCCTGGGCTCCGGCGGCGCGAACTTCGACCCGAGCTGGCAGGGCAACGCGACCGGAGTCGGCACGACGAACCAGAACATCATGTCGGAGGAAACCGGCTCGAGCGGCGGCGTGCTCGCGTACTGCGAGGCGCCGATCTCCGACGGCTGGCGCATCCGCTTCTTGTCGACCTGGATCTGGCAGGACGGCCCGACCGCGGCGACGGGAAACCACATCGACTACCAGGGCGTCGCGTGCCACGAGTACGGCCACGCGCTCGGACTCGATCACTCGAGCACCGGCGGCGCGACGATGTTCCCGTCGATCACGGGCACGGGCTCGGGCCAGCGCTCGCTGGCGACCGACGACATCAACGGCGTGCAAGGCGTCTACGGCGTCAAGTCCGCGACCAAGCCGCGCATCACGTCGGCGAGTGCGACCGCGGGCGTCGTGACGATCAACGGCACCAACTTCTCCGCGACCAACAACGAAGTGTGGTTCACGCAGAAGGCGCAAGGCGGCACGGGCACGCCGATCAAGGTGACCGGCGTCGCGTCGACGGGCGGCGGCACGCAGATCTCCGTGACCCCGCCCGGCACGGCCGGGAAGGGCGACGTGCTCGTGAAGTCGGGCGCGGGCGGCACCGGCGCGTTCCTCTCGAACGCGTGGCCGCTCGATCCGGGCGTCACGGGCGGCACGGGCCCGAACATCCTGTCGATCACTCCGTCGTCGATCGACGCGGTGACGGCGGATCCGCTCGCGGTCACGATCGCGGGCACGGGCTTCACCGGCACGACGAGCGTGACGATCGCGGGCGTGACGGTGCCGGTGTCGAACTACACGGTCAACGGCGACTCGTCGATCACGATCCTGTCGTGGCCGCTGCAGAACGCGCTCGGCGACCTGTCGATCGCGGTCACGACGCCCGGCGGCTCCGACACCGGCCTCGTGTCGGTCAGCGAGTGCGATCCGCCGGTGCTCGACATGAATCCGTCGGCTCCGTTCGCGTTCGTCAACGGCACGCCGACCACGTGGACCGTCGGTTCGGAGATCGGCGACTTCGTCTACATCGTCGCGTCGGGCACGCCGCTGCCGTCGACGATCCCCGGCCTGATCGACGTCGGCCTCGGCAACATGCTGAGCGACATCACGGTGCTGAAGATCGTCGCGATCCCGGCCAAGGGCTGGGCGCAGTACTCGGCGGCGCCGACCGGGCTGCCGGCCGGCATGGTGATCTACAGCGCGGCGCTCGCGTTCCCCGACGAGACCGGATTCAACCTCGTCGAGGACAGCGACCCGCCGCAATCGGTGCTCGTGCTGTTCTGATCGCAGCCCGAGTTCCACGGCCGAAGCAAGCGGCGCGGGGGCGGC
>SCVU01000694.1 GCA_004296785.1 Planctomycetota bacterium | reverse complement strand
CACCGGCGAAGGCGCTGCTCGGCAAGGCGTTGTTCTGGGACGAGCAATTGTCGGCGACGCGCACGACCGCGTGCGGCACGTGTCACGTTCCGAGCAACGGCGGCAGCGATCCGCGCACCGCGTTCGCGGGCTCGGTGCACCCGGGACTCGACGGCTCGTTCGGCGGCCCCGACGACATCCGCGGCTCGCGCGGCGTGTCGAGTTCCGACGCGAGCGGCGCGTGGCAGATCGCGCAGTTCTTCGGCCTCGCCGAGCAAGTCACGCGGCGCAAGGCACCGTCGATGATCAACGCGGCGTACGCGCCGCTGTTGTTCTGGGACGGCCGCGCGGGACCTGCGTTCGAGGATCCGATCAGCGGCGCGATCGTGCTGCCGCAGCTCGGCGCGCTCGAGGATCAAGCGGCGGCGCCTGCGGTCAGCCCGGTCGAGATGAGTCACCTCGGCCAGAGCTGGAGCGATCTCGTCGCGACGATCGGCACGCTCGAGCCGCTCGCGCTCGCCGACGACGTGCCGGACGCGCTCGCGAACTTCGTCGCCGACCGCAACTACGCCGAGCTATTCGAGCAAGCGTTCGGCAGCGCGGGCATCAGCGCGTCGCGCGCGTCGATGGCGATCGCGGCGTACGAGCGCACGCTCGTCTCGGGACAGTCGCCGTGGGACGCGTTCCTCGCCGGCGACGCGAGCGCGCTCTCGCCGCAGCAGCAGCAGGGACGGTTGCTCTACTTCGGCCAGGCGAACTGCGTCGTGTGCCACGGCGGACAACTGCTCTCGAACCAGAGCTTCCGCAACATCGGCGTGCGGCCGATCCCCGAGGACCAGGGCCGCGGCGCGATCACCGGCAACCTCGGCGACAACGGCCGCTTCAAGGTGCCGAGCCTGCGCAACGTCGCGCTGCGCGCGCCGTACTTCCACAACGGCGCGCTGCCCGACCTGCTCGCGGTCGTCGACTTCTACAACCGCGGCGGCGACTTCCACGTCAACCAGGACCCGGCGATCGTGCCGCTCGGTCTGACGCTGCAGCAGCGCCAGTCACTCGTCGCGTTCCTGCAGTCGTTCACCGATCCGCGCGTGGCGGGCGAGCTCGCGCCGTTCGATCGGCCGCGCCTGTACACCGAGTCGACGCACGTGCCGTTCGCGCTGGGTGCGCCGACGCCGGGCAGCGGCGCGCAGGCGCCGCGGATCTTCGCGACGGAGCCGCCGCACCTGGGCAATCCCGACTTCACGCTGGCGCTGGACCGCGCGCTCGGCGGCGCGCCGGCCTTCCTCGTCGTCGATCCGCTCGCCGTCCCCGGCGGGTGGTCGCTGTTCGGCGCGCAGCTCTATCCGGCGCTGTCGCCGGCCGTGTCGATCTTCGCGCAGGGCGCGACGAGCGGCGCGGGTGCGGGCAACGGCTACGACTCGCGCGGGTTCGCCGTGCCGAGCGACGCGGGACTCGCGGGCAGCACGCTGTTCGCGCAGTGGGTGATCGCCGACGGCGGCGCGAGCGGCGGGCTCGCGGCATCCGCGGCGGTGCAGCTCACGCTGTACTAGCGGTCGCGTCGGACCGCGAACGCCGCGGCTCGCGCGCGCTCAGACCGCGCAGCGCTGGTTGCACGCCTCGACGAGCGCGCGCAGATCGAGCGGCTTCGCCAAGATCGCGCACGCGCCGTCCGCGCGCAGCGGTTCGAGCTCGGGGCGCCACGGATCGCCGGTGACGAAGACGAGCCGCGTGACGAGCTCCGGCAGCTCGCGCGCGAGCACTTCGTACAGCTCGGGGCCCGACAGGTGCGGCATCTGCACGTCGCTGACGATCGCGTCGAAGCGCGCGCCGTCGCGCAGCAGCGCGAGCGCCGCGCGCGGATCGTCGAACGACTCGACCTCC
>SCVU01000693.1 GCA_004296785.1 Planctomycetota bacterium | reverse complement strand
GGGGACTTCGACGTCCGTTCCGGCCGCGCCGCCGCAGAACGTCATTCGCTAGCTGTGCGCCTCTGGGGGAGGCCAGGCGCGAGCGGAAAGCCGCTTGCCATCGCCATGCCTCGCCCCGAATCCAATCCGCGCAATCCCTACGTCTCGCAGTACGTCGAATGGGAGGAAGGCGCGCCGCCGATCGAGCTGCACGTGCTCGAGGAGGACGCGCGCAGCGTGCTGTCGGAGAACGACAGCCCCGACGTCGGCTTCCGCTGGAGCGTGAACCCGTACCGCGGCTGCCAGCACGCGTGCGCGTACTGCTACGCGCGGCCTTCGCACCAGTACCTCGGCCTCGGCGCGGGCACCGACTTCGACACGCGCATCGTCGTCAAGCGCAACGCGCCGGAGCTGCTCGCGCTCGAGCTCGCGCGCTCGAGCTGGCGGCGCGAGCGCGTCGCGTTCTCCGGCATCACCGACTGCTACCAGCCGCTCGAGTCGCGCTACGAGCTGACGCGCCGCTGCCTCGAGGTGTGCTTCGCGCGCGCGACGCCGGTCACCGTGATCACGAAGTCCGCCGTCGCGCGGCGCGACGCCGCGCTGCTCGCGAAGCACTCGCGCGAGCTCGGCTCGACCGTCTACGTCAGCATCCCGTTCGCCGACGCGGAACTTGCGCGCGCGATCGAGCCGTTCGCGCCGGCGCCGGCGCTGCGCTTCGAGACGCTGCGGGTGCTCGCCGCGGCCGGCGCGACGTGCGGCGTGATGGTCGCGCCGATCGTGCCGGGCCTGTCGGACGACCAGATCCCGCGCGTGCTCGAGGGTGCCGCGCGCGCGGGTGCGACGCGCGCCGCGCGGATCGCGCTGCGGCTGCCGCTGGAGGTCGCGCCGGTGTTCGAGGAGCGGCTGCGCGCGCTGCTGCCGCTGCGCGCGGACAAGGTGCTGCACGCGGTGGAGGAGATGCGCGGCGGCAAGCGCAACGACAGCCGCTTCGGCGCGCGGATGCGCGGGCAGGGGCCGCGCTGGCGGATGATCGAACAGCTCTTCGACGTGCACTGCCGGCGCCTGGGGCTCGCGACGCGCGCGGCGAACTTCGCGCCGAGCGAGCGCGCCGGCGGCGCGCCGAGCGGTCAGCTCGAATTGTTCGACACGTGAACTAGAGTGTCCGCCTCGTGTACGCTGGTCCGCGGATGGCACCGCGCGGTGAGCTCGGGAGGCTCGACCGACAGTGCGCGGGCCTGGAGAGAGACGCATGAACACGCGGACGACTCTGTTCGTTTCACACGGGGCCCCGGACGTGCTGCTGCGCAGCACCGAGGCGCACGCGTTCCTCGCGGGGCTCGGCGCCGTGATCGGCAAGCCGCGCGCGATCGCGATGGTCTCCGCGCACTGGGGGACGCGCACGCCGGAGGTCGACGATTCGGCCGCGCCCGCGACGATCCACGACTTCTCGGGCTTCGCTCCGGAACTCGGGCGCTGGAACTATCCGGCCACCGGCGCGCCGCGCGAGGCCGAGCTCGCGATCGCGTGCCTCGCGCGCGCCGGCATCACCGCGCGCGCGACGCGGCGCGGGCTCGATCACGGCGCGTGGGTGCCGCTGTCGCTCGCGTTCCCGCGCGGCGAGATCCCGGTCTTCCAGATCGCGCTGCAGCCGTTGCTCGGGCCGGCGCACCATCTCGCGCTCGGGCGCGCGCTCGCGCCGCTGCGCGAGCAGGGCGTGCTCGTGATCGGCAGCGGCGGCGCGACGCACGACCTGCGTTCGGCGGATCCGAACGGCGGCGCGCTGCCGGATTGGGTCGCACAGTTCGATGCGTGGCTCGGCGAGCGCGCCGTCGAGGGCGACGCGGAAGCGCTGGTCGACTACCGCGCGCGCGGGCCGCAGGCGGCGCGCAATCACCCGACGGAAGAGCACTACCTGCCGCTGCTCGTCGCGCTCGGCGCGGCGGGCGTCGGCGCGCGCGGGCGCAAGCTGCACGCGAGCAACGACTACAAGGTGCTGTCGATGGCGGCGTACGCGTTCGACGCGGCGAGCTAGCGCGCCGCCGCCGTGCGTTCGGCGTGCGCGCGGCGCCCCGAGCCGTCGAGCAGCCACGGCCCGAGCTGCTCCTCCATGTCGAGCGCGAGCACCGTCTGCGCGTCGATCGGCGGCCGCCGCTGCGGCGCGAAGCTCTCGCCGTCGTAGCGCGCGACGGAGGAGATCCGCAGCGCGTCGATCGAGCCGTGGAAGAACGAGTCGGGCGCGCCGCTCTTCGTGACGTCGGCGCCGACGTACAGCGGCAGCGCGTTCGTCTTGCGCGGACCGCCGCCGGCGCCGCGCCCGACGAGCTTGCCGTCGACGTACGCGCGCACTTCGCGGCCGTCGTAGACGCCCGCGACGTGCTGCCAGCGCCCGGTCGCGAGCGCCGGCCCGCTCGACTTCGCCGCGACGTACTTGCCGCCGACGTGCGCGACGAACTCCGCGCGCGCGCCGCTCGCGAACAGCCCGAACTCGCTGCTCTCGGTCTTGCACACGAGACCGACGCGCTCGCCGAACTCGACCGCGTCGATCCACGCCTCGACGGTGAACGGACCGTCCGGCAGTTCCAACGCCTTGCTGTCGACGCGCGCGCACGCACCGGCGCCGCCGAGCACGAGCGCGCGCTCCTGCACCGGCTCCTGGCCGGAAGTCGTGCCCTTTGCGGCTGGCAGCCCGCGCGCGTCGATCGCAATCGCGAGCACGCGCTCCGGCAGCGGCACGCGCAGCCCTTCGCCGAGGTACTCGAGCGAGACCGCGAGCCGCGCGCCGCGGAAATCGCCGTCGGGCAGCGCCGCGTGGTGCGCCGCGCGCACGCGCACGGTCTCGCTCGCGCCCGGCGCGAGCTTCACGTGAACGTGGTCGGGCGCGAAGCGCCAGCGCGAGTCCTCGCTCTCCGCCGCGACGGTCGCCTCGACCTCGCGCGTGGTCGGATTGCGCAGCACGACGGAGATCTCGGCTCCGACGCCGAGCGCGTCGGCCGCGATCGACCCTTGCGCGGCGGTCGGCAGCGCCTGCGACAGCGCGCGCACCTCGTCGCTGATCTTCCCGGTGATCGCGCGCGGATCCATCGCCGCGCCGACCGGCACCGTCGCGACGTCGATGCCGCCGTCGCGCACGAGCACCAGGTGGTACTCGTGCAGGTAGCCCGCCGCGGCCGCGTGCGCGTCCTGCACGCCGCCGACCGTCGCGAGCGCGAAGTACTCGATGCCGTCGCGCGCGCCGTCGTAGCGCATCCGGTGGATGTGCCCGGCGAAGACCGCGTGCACGTTGCCGGCGCGCACGAGCCGCGCGTGCACGCGCTCCCAGTCCTGGCCGTAGTTGCCGCCGATCCAGCGCGGGTGGTGCAGGAACACGAACACGTGCCGCGCACCGCGCGCCTGCTCGAGCGTGCGGTCGAGCCACGCGTACTGCTCGGCGCTCATCCGCTGGCCGCGCGGCTCGTCGAAGGTCTTGTCGCCCTTCTCCGGATCGTCCTCGTCGGAGTGCAGGCACACGAACCAGCAGCCCTTGTGCTCGAACGCGTACCACAGCGGGCCGAAGTGCTGCTCGTAGTTGCCCTCGTGCTCGCGCTCGGGCGCCCTGCCCTCGCCGCGCCAGTACAGGTCGTGATTGCCGACGACGGGAAACCACGGGCAGCGCAGCGCGCCCATGATCGACTTGTACTCCGTCATCTGCGCGAGCCACTGCGGCGTCTCGTTGTAGCCCTGCACCAGATCGCCGACGGTCATCACGAGGTCGGGGCCGAACAAGTTCGCGTCCTCGACCGCCTGCGCGAGCACCTGCACGCCGTCGGCCGGTCCGCCGGTGCGATCGCCGAACACCGCGAACAGGAACGCGTCGTCCTCGACGGGCAGCGCGAGCTCGACCGGGCTCTTGCGCGACGTCAAGAAGCGCGCGCGCGGATCGTCGGACGGCGCGACGCCGCGCTGCTGCGGAACGGGCGGATGCGCGGGCCGCGACGCGGGGCCGTGCTCGTCGTGGTGGTGGGGCTGTGCGCGCAGCGCAACTGCGGCGAACGCGGCGGCGAACGCGAAGGCGGCGAGCCGGGACATGCCGCCAGTCTAGTGCGCGTCGATCAAGGTTCCGTAGGCGCGGCGAGGAAGCGCCGGCACTCGTGCGCGAGCTGCGCGAGCGCGTTCGCGTGTCGCTCGAGCAGCGCGCGATCGTCGAGCACGAGCTTCCAGTCGGGCGCGTACGCCTCGATGTCGAACGTGTCCTGATCGACCAGCGGGATGCGCAGGATGCCCTCGTGCGTCCACATACCGAGCTCGTGCCAACCCGCGACGATGCGGCGGCGCTCGCCGGCCGGATCGAGCAGGTTGCGGCCCTGGCACCAGTTCGAGCGCTCGGCCGGATCCGCGCCCAGCGCTTCGAGGATCGTCACCGGCACGTCCGCGTGCACGGTCGGCCGCGGCTCGCGGCCCGGCGCGCGCCCCGGCATCCGCAGCAGGAGCGGCACCGCGACCTGCGCCGCCGAGAAGTTGCTCGTGTGCCCGAACGCGCCGTGCTCGAGGAACTCCTCGCCGTGGTCGCCGGTCACGACGACGATCGTGTTCGCGAGCGCACCCGCGCGCTCGAGCTCGTCGAGCGTGTCCGCGGCGACCGCTCCCGCGTGCGAGACCGCGTTGCGGTAGCGGTTGTACACCTCGAGCAGTTCGCCCGGCTCCTCGCGCAGCGCGCCGCTCGAGATGCGCATGTAGTTCAGGCTCTCCGCGCTCGGCGTGAACGGCGTGCGGCCCGGCGGGTGGCTGTAGGTCTGGTGCGGCGAGTCGAGGAACAGGAAGCCGAACCACGGCTCGCTCGCGCCGCGCGCCGCGCGCTCCTGCTGCCACTCGACCAGCGCTTCCGCGGCGAGCTCGTCGCGTCGCCACGGCTCGTCGACGCCCCACTCGTCGCGGAGTCCGTCGCCGAGCCCCGCGAACGCCGTCGCGCGCAGTTCGGGGTAGTTGGCCGACGCGCTCGTGAAGGCGCGGCACTCGTAGCCCTGGTGCTGCAGCACGTCGACGAGCACGGGGCTCTTGCGCGCCGCGTAGACCGGGAACCAGTACGAGCCGTGCAGTCCGTACAGCAGCGAGAACACGCCGAAGCGCGTCGAGTTGCCGCCGCTCAGGTGGTCGTCGAAGCGCACGCAGCTCGCCGCGAAGTCCTCGAGCCCCGGCGTGACCTCGCGCGACAGCATGTCGCGGCGCCAGCAGTCGAGCACGACGATCAGCACGTTCGGCCGCGCGCCGTGCGGATCGAGGCGCGGGTACGCGCGCGGGTACGCGAGCGCATCGTCGGTCGCGTCGACGCGCGGCATGCGCGGCTCGTCGTGGCCGAGCACGAGCGTCGCGAGGTCCTGCGACGCGAGCCGCGGATAGAACGGGAACAGCTTCGCGAGCGCGGTGACCTCGCGGTCGCGCGTCAGGCGCGCCTGCGCGTAGATCGCCTTCTCGACGCAGATCGCGGGCAGCAGCAGCACGCTCCACGCGACGCCCGGTCGCAGCGTGCGCATCCACAGCGGCTGCGCGGCGCGCGGCGTCTCGGAGTGCACGAGGCAGCGCGACCACACGAGGTACTGCAGCACTCCGACGGCGCCGAGGCCGCCGAAGATCGCCGCCCACACTTCCCAGCCGAAGTGGACCGCGTCCTCCGAGCCGCGCGTGAACACGAGGTCCCAGACCTGGCCGTTGATGTGGTACCCGAACAGGTTGTAGATGCGCGTGTCGGCGAACAGCAGCACCTGGAACGTCGACCACAGCAGCGCCTGCGCGCTCCCGAAGCGGCGCGCGCTGCGCACGACGCTCGCGCACGCGAGGAAGCTCAGGCCGAGGATCGCGGTGAGCAGCGCCATCGTCGAGACCAGCGCCGCGACGACGAACAGATAGCCGCGCAGCCCGGTCGTCGACGATTCGCGCACGTGCCCGAGGAAGCTCGAGCCGATCGCGATCGAGAACGCGATGTTGAGCAGCCACAGCTCGAGCGTGGCGCGACGCAGCGCGCGCGGCTTCACACGCGCTTCGCCGTTCGTCGCGAGCCGTTTGCGGTCGCTCGATGCGGCCTTCATCCAGCCTTGATGCTAGCCGAGCGGAGGGGTCGGCGCGCCGTGCGGCCCCGTGAAACTCGCGCGCGCGCCCAGGGCATGACTCAGCGCGCGCTCACGGCACGCGCCGCAGCACGCTCGTCACCCCGTGCTCGTCGAGCACGACCTCGTCGGCGACGCGGCCCTCGACGACTCTGAATTTCAGGCGCACTTCCGGATCGATTGCCGATGCGAACTCGTGCGCGCCGACGTGCACCAGCCGCACCTGATCGCCGCGCGGCGGCACGAACTCGAGCTGCTCGTCGCGTTCGATGACGCGATAGGAATCGCAGCCGTGCCCGTAGATGCCGAGGTACGTCGCGCGCTTCTCGGCCGGCAGCGGCAGCGGCGTGGTCGGCGGCGGCTGCGTGCCGAGCAACAGTCGCACGACGCCGCGCTCGAGCTCCGCCGCCGAGTGGCCGTTCTCCGCGCCCGGTCCGTCGAGGGCGAGCGCGAGCGCGAGCCGCGCCTCCGGATACAGCGCGACGTGCACGCGCGTCTCGCCGACCGCGCCGCCCATCAGGTAGCCCGGGACCTCGCCCAGCGGCGCGAGCGTCACGCCGTGCGCGACGCGCCGCAGCACGCCGTCGCGCTCGCGCGCGGGCTCGCTCATCCGGTTCCACGCGTCGGCGGCGAGCACTTGCTCGGTCGCGAGCGCCTCGCCGAGCCGCGCGAGCTCGTCGAGCGTGAGCTCGAAACGCAGCGGACCGAGCGCGTGCGCCGCGCACGACTCGTGATCGGCGCCGCCGACGCGCTGCCAGCCGAACGCGCGCTGCGTCGCCTCGCTTGGCGCCAGCAGCTCGGGGTCCAGGCCCGCCGCGGCGACGATGTGCTCGGCGATCCAGGCGCGGGCGTCGGCGCGTTCCGCGGCGGCCGCCGCGCTCACCGCACCGATCCCGCGCAGCGCTCGCGGCTCGTTCGGCCCGCGCGCGCCGCCGGCCGTCGCGCCGGCTTCGGCCGGCTTCGCCCGCTGGTCGGCCGCGAGCGCGTGCGCGAGCGCGACCGACAGCGCGTAGACGTGCGCGTCGCTGTACGCGAAGCACTCGCCGGGCGCGGTCGCGCGCGGCAGCGCTGCGATGCGCGCCGCGTACTCGGCGAGCGGCAGCGCGAGCACCTTGGGCTCCGCCGTCGCGAGCTCGAACGGATTCGCGAGCCCGGCCGTGTGCGCGAGGAACTGTGCGAGCGTCGCGTCGGACTCGGCCAGTCCGAGCTCGGGCGCGAGCGCGTGCATGCGCTGATCCGGTTTCCACTTGCCGGCCGCGACCTGCTGCCAGGCGGCGACTGCGATCAACGGCTCGACGAGCGCGCGCGCGTCGACGCGCGGTTGCTTGGTGTCGGCGGTCGGCAAGAGTGTGCCGAGCTCGAGGCGCAGCGCTTCGTTGCCGGCGCTGCGCACCGCGAGCGCGAGCCCGTTCGCGCCCGAGCGCTGCATGCAGCGCTCGGCGAGTTCGCGCACGCGCGCGTCGAGGTCAGGCTTCGGAGCCGGCGACTGCTGCGCCGGCGTCGGCGCGGCGTAGGCGGCCGAGAGCGCCGCCGTCAGCAGTGCAGTGAACGCGAACGCGGACGAGGAATGGCGCAGCATGCTTGGACCTCCGGCTCGAGTCTCGAGGAGCGCGTCGCATGGGGCCGCGGCGCGCTGGGAGCCCTCCTTTCGAAGGCGTTCCGACGCAGTTCAAGTACCCATTTCCCGCCGCGCCGCGCGGCGCTCACTCGTCCGCGCGGCGGACGAGCACGGTGCGCACGTACAAGAGCTCGAAGCCGAGCTGCATCACGTTCTGCTGCGATTTCGAGCCGGGCTGCGTCGTGACCACCGCGAGGTCGCAGCCCAATCGAGCAGCTTCCGCGAGCCGCCAATCGAGCAGCGCGCTCTGCACGCCGCGCCGCCGCAGCGGCGGCAGCGTCGCCGCGCCGCACAGCTGCGCGATGCCGTCGCTCGTGCGCATGCTCGCCGCGCCGGCGACGCGCCCGTCGAGGCGCGCGAGCTGGCGCTGCACGCCGCCGGCGCGGGTCATGTCGGTGATCGCGCGCTCGAGCGCGTCGCGCGGGAATGCCTCGTGGCTCGGCACGCCCTGCGCATCCGGCGTCGCGAAGCCGTCGAGCACCGTGTCGGTCCACAGCCGCTCCTCGCCGTCGGTGATGCGCTCGATGCGAATCGCCGCGGCCGCGGCGGCGCGCGCGCTCGGAGCGCCGCGCGCGCGATCGAATGCGCGCAGGTCGAGGCCGAGCACGTGCTCGCAGCCGACGAGCTCGTAGCCGCGCGCCGACAGCTCGCGCACGATCTCGGGCCGCGCGAGCGAGGCGACCTCGGCGACGACCTCGACGTCGCGCCCGTCGTACTCGCGCTCGACCGCGCGCCACGCGGCGTCGCTCGGCACCTCGCCGAAGCCGAGCCCGGCGACCTTGCACAGCGGCGAGCCGGGCTCCGTGCACGCGGCGATGCCGCCGCACAGCTCGAGCACGAACGGCGCGCGCGCGAGGCGCGCCGCGGACGCGCGCGCGGCGTCGCCGATCAGCGTGGCTTCGGCGCGCTCGACGCGCTGTGCGAGTTGCGCGCTGCAGAACGGCATGGCGCCGCGTACTGTGCGCGCCGGCCGCGCGGCGCGCAATCGCGCGCGCTCCGTGCACGAGTGCGCTCCGTGCACGAGTGCGCTCAGTGCAAGAGCGCCGTCAGCGGCGGCGTCACGTCGTACGGCGGCGTCGCGCCGCACGTGCCCGGCGCGCACATCCGCACCAGCGCTTGCAGCGTGAACGACGCGCCCGCGAGCGCCGGGTCGGCCGGCAGCGCGAAGCTGCGCGCCGCCGGCACCGTTTCGCCCAGCCCGGTCGCCGCGTGCAGCACGTACGGCTGGTCGAGCGCGAACCAGACCGGCCCGAGGCGCGGGAGCACTGCCGCGGCAAATGCCGGGTGCGGCGAAAGAGCGAGCAGCGCGGGCGCGCCGAGCGGCGCGTACAGCTCGACCGTCGCGCTGCCGCCGAGATCCGCGACGGCGGGCGCGACGAGCAGCGGCCGCGCGATCGGCGGACTCGCGAGCCACGGCGGAAGTCCGGCCGGCAGCAGCGCGATGCCGCTCAGCGTGCCCTTGCCGGTGCCCGCGATCGCCGGCGTCGCGGCCTGGCCCGAGCTCCACAGTTCGGCGCCGGTGCCGCGTGCGTCGACGAAGCCGCCGTTCAGGTACAGAGCGTTCGAGCTGCCTGACCAGTTCGTTGCGCCGCCGCGCAGCTCGACCGCCGACAACCACAGCTCGCATGCACCTGCGCTGAGCGCCGGCGGACTCGGGTAGTGCGCGCTGCACGACCACCAGAACTCGAGCCCGAGATCGTCGCCGCCCGTGAGCGTCGAATTGCTGATCGCGATGCGCGAGCGCGCGGCGAGCAGCCCCGGCTTCGGCGAGCTCGCCTCCGGATAGCACTGCCGACTGCCGCGCAGCAGCGAGCCGGCGATGCGCACGTCGTCGGCGTCGAAGATCTCGCACTTGCCCGCCACCATCGGGAGGGCCGGATCGTGCGACAGCACCGCGTCGCGGCCGACCTCGACGTCGACGAGCTCGATGCGGCCGGCGCAGCGGTCGATCCGCAGCGTGTTCGTGGTCAGGCCTTGCACGGTCGTCGTGCCCGCGGCACCCGTCGCGGCGCCGAGATCGCGCAGCAGCACCGAGTTCGCGGTGTAGCGCAGTCCCGGCAGCGCGAGCAGGTCGACGGCCTTCTCGACGACCACGAATCCGTACTCTCCGGGCGCGATCCACAGCCGATCGCCGGACTGCACCGCCGGCGCCGCGAGCGCGGCGCCGATCGAAGTGAAGTCGCCGCCGCCGGCGGGATCGACGGTCCAGTCGGTCGTGAGCGGGAGGAGCAGCAGCAGCAGCAGCGCGTCGGGCATCGGAAGCTCCGAAGTGGACAGCCGCGGCGCACAGTGCGTCGCAGGGCTCCAGCCTAGCGCGATCCGCGCTACGTGGCCGAGAAGCGCCAGCGCGTGACATCGCGCCGCCGCTCGCCCGGTCGCAGCACGACGGACGGAAAGTGCGCGTGGTGCACGGCGTCGGGAAAGCCCTGCGTTTCCAGGCAGATGCCGCCGTGGCGTGGGTAGCGCACGCCGCGCTTGCCGACGAGCTCGCCGAGCCCGTTGCCGGTGTAGACCTGCAGGCCCGGCTGCGTCGCTTCGATCTCGAGCACGCGGCCCGAGCGCGGCTCGGTCAGCCGACACGCGAGCCGCGGTGTCGCGCTCGCATCGCGTCCGCGCGCAGCGGCCGCATCGAGCGCGAAGCAGTGATCGAGACCCGCGCCCGTCGCGCCGCGCAGGTCGACGCGCGCGCCGTCGATCGCAATCAACTCGCCGGTCGGGATCAGCTCGGCGTCGACCGCGAGCACGCGCGATGCGCGCACTTCGAGCCGGTGCTCGCCGACGTCGCCGCCGAGCCCCGCGAGGTTGAAGTAGCTGTGCTGCGTCGGATTCCACAGCGTCGGCGCGTCGCACGCCGCGCTGATCTCGAGCTCCAGCACGCCGCCCGGCGACAGCGCGTACGTCGCCAGCACGCGCAACGCGCCCGGATACCCCTCCTCGCCGGCGGGGCTCGTGCGCGCGAACACCACGCGCGCCGCGTGCGCATCGAGCTCGGCGCTCCACGCGCGCCGGTCGAACCCGCGCACGCCGCCGTGCAGGTGGTGGCGCCCCTCGTTCGCCGCGAGCACGTGCGCGCGCTCGTCGAGCTCGAAGCGCGCGCCCGCGATCCGATTCGCGCAGCGCCCGACGATCGAACCGAAGTACGGATTGCGCGGCGACGCGTACTCGGCGAGCGAGTCGAAGCCGAGCACGACGTCGGCGCGCGCGCCGTTGCGATCCGGCACCTCGAGCGCGATCAGCGCCGCGCCGAAGTTCGTGAACGTCGCGCGGATGCCGTCGCGCTCGAGCACGTAGCGCTCGACCGCGACGCCGTCGCTCTCGCCCCAGGGTTCGCATGTCGCCTTCACGGCCGGATCACCGTCGCTCGCGCGAGCTCGACGCGAGTCGAGCGCGCCATCCTCGCACACCCGGGCTCACCGGCGCGGAGCCGGGCCGGCCGGGCGCTCCGATTGACGCCGGCGGACGCGCGCCTAGACTCGGGAGTGGCATGAACCTCAAGCAACAAGTGCTCTACGCGGCGGGCATCGGTGCGGTCGTCGGCCTGCTGAGCGCGCTGTCGTACATCGGAATCTGCAAGCTCATCGGCGAGGAGATCGAGACCACGAGTCTCGCGATCTTCGTCTCCGTGACGACGGCCGTTGTGACGACGGCGAGCTTGAGCAAGATCGCGCGCACCGCCGAATCGGCCTGAGCCGGCACCGCGCGATCAGCCGCGCTGCGTCTCGCGGGTCCCGACGCTCTCGAGCACCTTGCGCTCGTCGTTGTGCGAGTGCGTGAACCCCAGGCGCCGCTCCTCCTCGATCGTCCGCTGCGCACGGAACGCGACGATGTACGCACGCCGCCAGCCGGCCGTGCGATTGCCGCCCGAGCCGTGCAGCACGCGCTCGTTGTGCACCGTGATGTCGCCGCGCCGGATCGGCATCGGCCGGATCTCGTCGCGCGCCGGATCGACGTCGCAGCACAGCGTGTGCGACTCGCCGCGATCGCCCTTGAGCGGATGGTGCGGCCGCAGCGGCTGCGTGTGCGAGCCCGGCACGAAGCGCATGCAGCCGTTCTCGAGCGTCGAGTCGTCGATCGCGAGCCAGCACGTCGCGGTGCGCGAGTCCGGAAACACCGGCCAGTACGCCTGGTCCTGGTGCCACTCGAACACCGCGTCGTCCTTGAACGGCCGCTTGGCGAGCAACTGGTCGTAGTCGATCGCCATCCCCGCGCCGTGCAACTGCTCGACGATGCTCGCGGCGCGCTGCTCGTACAGATTGCCGACCCAGGCGGGGTAGTAGCGGCGCGGCAGCATCACGTTGACGATCGAGTACTGCTCGAACGTGCGCGAGTAGTCGCCGCTCATGTCGCACAGGTCCTTGCCCGGGACGGCGATCTCGCGGCGCAGGAAGCGGTCGTAGTCGCGCTCGATCGCGGCGAGCTCGTCGTCGGAGAGCACGCCCTCCAAGTGCACGAAGCCGTCGCGGAAGAAGCGCGCGCGCTCGTCGGCGCTGACGCTGTAGTGCGGGCCGTTGCGGCGGGGGGCGGACATCGGGGCGGCGCTGGCGAGCCTAGCCTAGCGCGGCGCGCGGAGCGTGGGCGCCGACGCCTGCGCGCCGGACGCGCGCTCGAGCACCCACTCGAGCGCCGCCGCGCGCGACTCGGCGGTGGACGCGGGATCCGCGCGGATCGCCGCGACGACCGCATCCGCATCCGGCAGCGTCGCGAAGAGGTGCTCGACCAGCGGCTGCGCCTGCGCACGCAGTCGCTCGGCGCGCTCGAAGCGCTCGGTCGTCGCGCGCACCGGCTCGGACTCCCACTGGCGCACCGTGAAATCGCCGGATCCCGTCGCCACACGCGTCCCGTCCGGCGCGACGACGACGGATTTGACGTAGTCGCGGTGGCCCGCGAACTGACCGACCAGCGCCCCGCTCCCGAGATCCCACACGCACAAGTTGCCGTCGCGCCCGCCCGAGTAGAGGCGCTCGGCGTCCGGCGAGAACGCCGCGGAGAACACCTCGCGCGGATGCTCGGCGAGAGCGCGCAGCGTGCGCAGCGATTCAGGATCGACCAGTTCGAGGAATCCGCCGGCACCCGCCAGCGCGAGCTGACTTCCGTCGCGCGACCAGGCGGCGCGATACAGCTGGGTCGTCGAACGCGTCGCGACGCACGCACGGGCTTCGACGTCCCACAGCCGCGCCGAGCCGTCGTCGCCGACCGAGGCGAGCCGCGCGCCGCGCGGGTCGAACGCAACGCAGTTCACGGCGCGGGTGTGGCCGGTCAGCGTGCAGCGTACGGCGAGCGAGACCGCGTCGAGCAGCGTGATCGCGTGGTCGCCGGCCTCCGCGCCGACCGCGATCTGCGCCCCGTCCGGACTCCACGCGACCGAGCGCAACGGCGTCTCGAGCTTCTTCCGCGCGACGCACGCACCGGTCGCCAGATTCCATACGTTCAAGAGGCCGTCGGGCCCGACGCTCGCGACGCGCGTGCTGTCGGGACTGGCGGCGAGGTCGTTGATCCAGCTCGAGTGGCCGCGCAGTGCCGCGAGCGGGCGGCCGGTCGCCGCGCTCCACACGCGGACCGCGCGATCCCATCCGCCGGAGACGAGGCGCAGTCCGTCGGGCGTGTAGACGACCGGGTACACGAAGCTCGTGTGGCCGCGCAGGATCTCCGGCTCGCCGGCTCCGCGCGCGTCCCACAGCCGCACCATGCGCGAGGCGTGGATTCCGGTCAGGATCCGCGCTCCGTCCGCGGACCACGCCAGCGAGGTCTTCCACGACGGGCGACCGACCCAGCCCTTGCTGCGCACGGCGCCGCTCGCGCAGTCCCAGATCCACACCGAGCCGTCTTCGAGCGCGGCGGCGACCGCGAGGTCGTCGGGCGAGAACTGCACGGACGTCACGAAGTCGGCGTGGCGCACGAACGCGCGGATCGTGCCACCGTTCTCGACGTCGAGCAGGTGGATGTTGACGCCGTTGCCGACCGCCAGGCGTCGGCCCGCGCGATCGGCGGCGACGCAGCGCACGTCGTCGAAGGCGGGGAAGCGGCGCAGCAACGCGCCGCTTTCGACGTCCCACGCGGCCGGTGCCTCGGACTGCGTCGTCGCGAGCACGCGGCCGTCGCCGCTGAACGCGACCTCGCCGCTCGCGGCGCCCTCGGCGCGGAACTCGCGCGGCGGCGCGTCGGACCCGAGCTCGAACACGAACGCGCCGCGCGTTTCGTCGCACAGCGCGAGCCAGCGCCCATCCGCCGAGAACGCGCCCACGTTGCGGTCGGAGACGCGCAGCGGTTCGGCGGCGCGCGGTGCGTGTCGAACGGCGCCCGTCCGCGTGTCCCACACGACCGGGCTGCCGCCGGCGATCGTCGCGCACAGCGCGCCGTCGGCGGAGAGCGCGCGCGGCTTCGAGCGTTCGGGGGCGGGCGGCAGATCCGCCACGCGCGCGCCGGTCAGCGGGTCCCAGATCGCGACCGCGCCCGACGAGCCGACGGCGACGACCGACGCATCCTGCGGCCGGAACGCGACGAACCAGACGAAACCGACGCCCGGATCGGTCGCCGCGATCCACTGCTCGCTCTGGCGGCGCAAGCGCTGGTACTCCCACGCGGCGGGATCGGCTTCGAGCGTCGACAAGAGCGCGCGCGCGTTGCGTGGATTGTCGCGCTCGAGCGCCATGCCGGCCGCGAGGACGTTGGCGCGGTACGCCTCGCGCTGCGCTTCGC
The DNA here is from genome assembly GCA_004296785.1 of Planctomycetota bacterium. GTDB lineage: Bacteria > Planctomycetota > UBA1135 > UBA1135 > GW928-bin9. The sequence goes on along the minus strand of SCVU01000693.1, from coordinate 1,069 downwards.
GCGTCTTCGCGTCCGCGCGCTCGCGCTGGAGCAGCCGTTGGTGCGCGAGCCAGGTCGAGGTGCCAGTGCCGACGAGGAGCGCGAGCGCGGCGATCGAAACCCCCACGACGAACGCGCGGTTGCGCCGCGCGAACTTGCGCAGTTGGTACAGCGTGCTCGCGGGCCGGGCGACGATCGGTTCGTCGCGCAGGAATCTGCGCACGTCCGCGGCGAGCGCGGCGGCGGACGCGTAGCGGCGCTCGCGGTCCTTGGCGAGCGCGCAACCGACGATCGTCTGCAGGTCGCCGCGCAGCGCGCGCTCGACGTCGCCGAGCGGGACCGGCTCGCGCTCGCAGATCGCGCGCGCGGCGGCCGGGAGCGGGGCGTCGCGCACGTCGTGCGGGAGCCGGCCGCTCAAGAGCTCGTATGCGATCACGCCGAGCGAGTACACGTCGGCGCGCGCGTCCAGCGGCTCGCCTGCGCCGGCGATCTGCTCGGGGCTCATGTAGGCGAGCGTGCCGATCACGGATCCGGTGGCGGTGAGTTGCGCCGTCGCGCGTTCGTCCTCGTCGAGCAGGCGCGCGACGCCGAAGTCGAGCACCTTGGGCCGGCCGGCGCGGTCGACCAGCACGTTGCTCGGCTTGAGGTCGCGATGCAGCACGCCGCTCTCGTGCGCGTGGTGGATCGCGTCGCACACGCACGCCAGGAGCTCGAGCTTCGCGCTCAGCCCGAGTCCGTGCGTCGCCTCCGTCAACGTGCGGCCCTCGACGAGTTCGATCGCCAGGTACCGCCGCGGCGCTCCGGAGGACTCCTCGACGCCGGCCTCGTACACCTGCGCGATGCCCGGGTGGTTCAGTCGCCCGAGCACCTGCGCCTCGTGCTCGAAGCGCCGCAGCACGCTCGGCGAGGTCATCCCGCGCCGGATCACCTTCAGCGCGACGCGGCGCCGCGGCGTGTCCTGCTCGGCCTCGTACACGGTGCCCATGCCGCCCTCGCCGAGGACGCCGAGCACGCGGTAACGTCCGATGCGCGCCGGCGGCGCCGATTCCGCGAGCGCGCCGGCCGCCCCGAGCCCGGCGGCGAGCAACGC
>SCVU01000692.1 GCA_004296785.1 Planctomycetota bacterium | reverse complement strand
CACGCCTTGTGGGTGGCACGGGATTCACGCACGAGGATTGCAACCGGATGGTGCGGTGAGGCGCCCTATACGGCGCTTCTGTCGGCGCAGGCAAAGAGGAAGCGTGCGCGGGCGCCCGCGGCTCAACGAGAGACGTAAGAGGCGACGGCCGCATCGATCGCGTCCGTCATCAGCTTCCCGACCGCCGTTCCCGCGGCCTTCTCGAGGATCGCGCGCATCGAGCGCAGACTCTCCACCAAGATTGCCGGTTTTGGAGCCGGCGACGCAGCCTGGACCTCGATGGTGTTGGCGTCGGCATCGAACACGGCCCGCTCACGCGCGGAAAGCTCGATCGCCGAAACGCGATCGCGGAGATCGGCAAGGAGATCGCGTAGTCCGGCAGCGTCGACGCCGGGCGCCGTCATCGTCTGGACGGAATTCGGGCTCGAGAGCTGCAGTTGCGATCCGTGCACGCCGCCATAGAAGTAGTTGACCTGCTGCGCGCTTGACGAAGCGGCGCGTCGCTCGTCGGCGCTGAACGATAGGCCCTCGCCGAGAATGCCGTCAGCTTCGAGCTTCAACGCCCAGTTCAAGACGTTCGTTCGCACGGCGTCCAGGATGCGCGTGATCGCACTGCCTGGCGCGTGCAGCGCGATCTCGCCTTCGATGTCGTTTTTCGAGCGCAGGTCGTGCTGCACCTCAATGGGGAATGGGATGTAGATGTGCTGCGTCCGGTCAGAACCGAAGCACTCGAGCTCTGAAATGGACTGGCAGCTCGGCACCTTCGAGAGCGACTTTGCGATGTCCGCGGCAGCGGCATATATCGGGATCCAACCGTTGTGCGGGTCGTTCGCGTACGGCCTTCCTCTCACCCAGCGATACTCGGGAATCTCCGTTCCAGTCGCGTATCCGCGAAGTTCCACGTTGACCCACCGCTCGAACTCACTCAGTCCGAGCTTGCTGGCGACGACGAGAGCCTTGCGCAGAAGAGTCGACGTGCGAACGTCCGGGTTGAGCGCCTCCTCCTGGAGCTGGCGTACGATGGATCCCATCGCGCCACGATAGCGCCGCTCGTGCGACGGTGCGCCTAGCGAGCACTGGCGTTACTCTCAATGCATCTCCGGGGAGGGTAGAGCCATTCCCCATACGGCGACGCGCCCGATCCCGGTGACGCATCTCAACGGCCCGTTCCTTGGTCGCACCGAGTCTCGCGCCCGGCCGCAGCGCGCTCGACCAGGATCAGCGAGCGGGCCCTTCAGCTATCGACGGCGATCCAAACTGGCGACGGCGCGCTACGCCTCATCAGACCGCGACCTGCACGACTTGAGCGCGAGTCGCGAGATGTGCTCGGGCATCGGTCCGTGGTCCATCCACTCGATCGACACGAACTCGACGTAGGTGGCGCGCAAGCGGGCCGCACTCGGAGCCTCCGGCTCACCCCACGGCGGATTGCCGACCAGGCCGAGCAAGCGACAGTGCACGCCGAACCAGCGGCGGCGGACGATCTGGATGCCGGCTTCGTCCGGCGCCGCGTACGACGCGCTCGCGCGGGCACCGCACATCTCGATGTCGCCGGCCCAGCGGTCGAACGCGGCGTACGCCTCGATTGCGCCGGCGACCGCCGCATCGAGGCGCGCGGCGTCGACGCCGTGGAGCA
>SCVU01000691.1 GCA_004296785.1 Planctomycetota bacterium | reverse complement strand
CGTTCTGCTGGGCGACGACGCCGGCGTTCGCGAAGGTGCGCCACCGCGCGCTGTACGCGCACCTCGAGCTGCCCGCGGGAGAGCAACCGACGATCGAGCCGGGCGAGCTCGTCGACGGCCGCTGGTGGAAGCCGCTCGAACTGTGGAGCGCGTGGCAGCGCGGCGAACTGTGGCTCGTGCCGCCGCTCGTGTTCCTGCTCGGCGAGCTCGCGAGCGGCTGCGGACTCGCCGAAGCGAAGCGACGCGCGCACGAGCGCAGCTCGGCCGTCGACAACGGCCGCTTGCACGTCGTCACTCCCGCTCCGGGCCTGCGCGTCGCGCCGTTGCTCTCGCCGACGCTGCCGCCGGCGACGACGACGAACTGCGCGATCGCCGGTTGGGAGCAGGCGTACGTGATCGATCCGGCGACGTACGACGAGCGCGAGCGCGCGCGGCTGCTCGCGTGGATCGACGAGGAGCGCGCGAACGGATTGCGCGTCGCCGGAGTCATCGCGACGCATCATCACCGCGATCACGTCGGTTCGATCGCCGCCGTCGCGCGGCACTGCGACGCGCCGGTGCTCGGCCACGCGCAGACGCTCGAGCGTTTGCCCGAGAAGCCGACGCGCTCGCGCACGCTCGCCGACGGCGATCGGATCGAGCTCGGCACGGCGCCCGATGGATCGAGCGACTGGCATCTCGTCGCGCTGCACACGCCGGGTCACGACGCCGGACATCTCGCGCTGCGCGACAGTCGCTACCGCTGGATCGTCGCCGGCGATCTCGTCTCGACGCTGTCGACGATCGTGATCGAGCCGCCGGAAGGGCACCTCGCGACGTACATCGCGAGCTTGAAGCGTGTGCTCGACGAAGGTTGCGGCGCGATCCTGCCGGCGCACGGGGCGATCGCGGCGGACGGGCCGAAGCTGCTCGCGAAGTACGTGAAGCACCGGGCGCTGCGCGAGCAGATGCTGGTGAACTCGCTGAAGCGCAAGGGGACCGCGAGCGTCGACGAGCTGCTGCCGGAGGTCTACTCGGACACGCCGAAGGAGCTGCACCCGCTCGCGCGACATTCGCTGCTCGCCGGACTCCAGAAGCTCGCGGAAGAGGGACGTGCAAGCGAGTCGACGGCAGGCGACTGGCGCGCGACTTGAAAGTTCGGGTGCGTGCTAGCCTCGCGCCGGAGCCTCGCCGCATGTCGTCCGCTCGCTGCCTCGCCGTCGTACTGCTCGTCGCTGCTGTGCTCGGTGCGGCGTGCTTCCGCGGCCGCGGATCGGCGCCGGTCGATCTCGACGCTGCGAAGCGCGCGTACGTGCACGGGCGGCCGATCGCATGCGCTGCGGGCGAGCCGACGACCGTTTACATCGGCGATCCGCTCTACGTCGACGACCGCTCGTGGCTTCCATCCGCACCGGTGAGCGGGCGCGTCGTCGGATTCGAGATCAGCGCGCAACGCGCGCGACTGTCGTGCGAGTTCGTCGGCAACGACCCGGAGCGCGCCTTCGGAGCGTCGATCGCGGTGGTCGAACTCGGCGAGGATCGAGAGCTCCTCGCCGTCGGCGCGCCCGGTGTCGTGCGCAGCGACGTGCGCGGGCAAGTGCGCCTGCACCGGAGCTGGGAGCTCGTGCGCTCGTCGCCTGCGCATCTCGAGTGGCCGGATGCGTCGACCGCTGGCACTCGCGCCGACGAGTTCGGCGCCGCGCTCGCGTGTTTGCGCGGTCCGACGCCCGACGAGGGCCGGCTCGCCGTCGGCGCGCCCACGCTCGGCTCGGGCGGCGGCGTCGCGCTCTTCGCGCTGCCGAAGGGTACGCCGATCGCGACGCGGCTCGGCCCCGCGGGCAAGTCGGGGTACGGCGGTTGTCTCGCGGCGGTTCCCGATCGCGACGGCGACGGGATCGAGGATCTGGCGGTCAGTTGCGGAAGCGCGGGCGGAGTCGACGTGCTCTCGAGCGCCGACCTGAGCGTCGTGCAGTCACGCGCGCTCGCGGGCGCCGCCTACAGCGAATCGATGTTGCTCGACGAGCTCGCGGATGCGCAGGGCACGCGTTGGCTGGCCCACGTCGTCGAGCGGATCGGTGATCGCACGCTGAGCGTCCAACGAGGAGTCGGTGCCGATACCGTCGCCGCGCGCGTGCATGCGCCGGGTCGCCATTCCGGATGGGGCTTCGCGAGATCCGCGCACCTGTACTTGGCGCGGGCAGACGGCGCCGGTTCGCTCGCGTACGTGTTCACCGATGCCGGCTACCTCGACCTCTCCCGTCGTCCCGGGCTGGGCGCGAGCCTCTACGGCATCGGTGCGGGCGTCACCGTGCCGCAGGGCGAGTTGCGCGTGCCCGTGGTGCACCGGGTCGATCGTCTCGATGCTCCGGAAGTTCGGACCGCGCTTCCAGGCTTCGTGAACTCTGGTCTCGGCGCCGAGTCCGCGTTGATCGGCGACGTCGACGGCCGCGGTCGACCGGATCTCGTCCTGACGACGTCGAAGGGACTCGACTGGCGCGCCGTCGTGTACTCGCTCGATGCGGACGGCGTGCTGTTCGAGCTTTCCCCGCAGCCGCGCTAGCCGTCGTCGTCTGCGAGCAGCTCGCGCAGCTCGCGCGCGGCACGCGCAGGGTCGGCAGCGCCCAGGATCGCTGAGCTCACCGCCGCGCGCCCGATCTGCGCGAGCTCGTTCGCGTTCTCGAGTGCGATCCCGCCGATCGGGAACACCGGCAGCGGCGTCGCCGACTGCGCGATCCACGCGGCTTCGGCACCGAGCCCGCGCTCGTAGCCCTTCGTCGCCGTCGCGTGCACCGGCCCGAAGCCGAGGTAATCGGCGCCCGCGTCCTCGGCGAGCGCGACCTGCTGCATGTCGTGCGTCGAGACGCCGACGAGCAGCTGTGCGTCGAGCAAGCGGCGCACCTCCTCGGCCGGCAGATCGTCCTGTCCGACGTGCACGCCCGCGCACCCACGCGCCGCGAGCACGGCGGCGACGTCGACGCAGTCGTCGACGATCACGAGCACTCGCTCGCGCGAAGTCGGCCGCGCCGCGACGAGCGCGAGCACGCGCTCGGTCCAGTCGTGCACGTCGCGCGCATGACTCGGCTCTCCCGGCGCCTTGATCCGCACCTGCACGACGTCGACGTGCGGCAGCGCCGCGTCGAGCACGTCGAGCGCGTCGCGCGACGAGAGCGGATCGCGCGCGTCGTTCCCGCCGCGAGTTCCGCACAGCGACGGCGTGAACAGCAACATCAGGCGCGCGTCGCGCAACCGCTCGCGCCGCGTCGCCGGATCGTCGAAGCTCGCCATGGAAGCGCGCCATTGTGGCGCCCCGCGCCGCTGCGTCACACTGGCGCGATGGCAGCGCTGCGAAGCCTGTGCGTGTTCTGCGGCTCGAGCGAGGGCCTGCGCCCGTCGTATCGCCGCGCCGCCGAGCACTTCGGCGCGCTGCTCGCCAAGCGCAACGTGGCGCTCGTCTTTGGCGGCGGCCGCGTCGGCCTGATGGGCGCCATCGCCGACGCCGTGCTCGCGGCGCGCGGTCAAGCGATCGGCGTGATCCCGCGCGCGCTGATGGACCGCGAAGTCGGCCACCTCGGGCTCACGAAGCTGCACGTCGTCGAGACGATGCACGAGCGCAAGGCGCTGATGGCGAACCTTTCCGACGCGTTTGTCGCGCTCCCCGGCGGCTTCGGCACCTTCGAGGAGTTTTGCGAGGTGCTTACCTGGAGTCAGCTCGGCCTGCACGGAAAGCCCTGCGGATTGCTCAACGTCGACGGGTACTACGACGCGCTGCTCGCGCTCTTCGACCACGCGGTGGAAGAGAAGTTCGTGCAGCCGCTCAACCGCTCGATGGTCGTCGCCGACACGGATCCCGCGCGGCTGCTCGACCGTCTGGAAAACTATGATGCGCCGCTCGTTCCGCGCTGGATCGCACGCGAGCACACGTAGCCGCCGACCGACGCGCCCCCCTAGCTCGAAGCCCCCCGCATGTTCCTCAGCCTGATGCTCGCCCTCCAAGCGCCGCCCGCCGCGCAGTTCCGCGACGTCGGCGCGACCGCGCTGCCCGACGTCAAGACGACCTGCGGCACGGCGGCGAAGGAGTACATCATCGAGGTCAACGGCGGCGGCGTCGCGCTCGGCGACTTCGACGGCGACGGCGATCCCGATCTCGTCGTCGTCGACGGCTCGACGCTCGAGCGCGTGCAGCGCTACGAAGCCGCGAACGACGAGGAGCGCGCGAAGCTCGGCGCGCCTGGCTATCCGCCGCGCCTGTTCCTGAACCAGAGCACGGCGGCCGGCATCCGCTTCGAGCCCGCCGGCGATGCGTGGAAGATGAGCGGCGGTCGCTGGGGGATGGGCTGCGCGACCGGCGACTTCGACGGCGACGGCTGGCTCGATCTCGTCGTCACGCAGTGGGGGCCGACGCGGCTGTTCCTCAATCAGGCGGGCAAGGGGTTTCGCGAAGTCGACAAGCCCGGCTTCGTCGGCGACGGCTGGAGCACGAGCGCGGCCGCGTTCGACTACGACGCCGACGGCTGGCTCGATCTCGCGGTGATCCGCTACCTCGCGTTCGACACGCGCGAGATCGCGTCGCGCAGCGCGGGCAAGTGCCGCTGGAAGGAGCTGCCGGTGATGTGCGGGCCCGAAGGTCTCACGCCGGTGCACGACCAGCTGTTCCACAACGGCGGCGCGAGCGCGTGGCGCGCGCGCGAGCCGGTCGAGGGCCAGCCGCCGCCGCCGCCCGCCGGCACGAGTGCGTTCACCGACGCGACGATGAGCGCCGGCTTCCGCCCGTCGAACGCGGCGTTCGGCCTGGGCGCGATGCCGCTCGACTACGACCGCGACGGCGACGCCGACCTGTTCGTCGCGAACGACTCGCAGCCGAACTGCCTGTGGGAGAACCGCGGCGGCACCTTCGCCGAGGTCGGCTTCGCGCGCGGCGTCGCGACGACGAGCTCGGGCAAGGAGCTCGCGTCGATGGGCATCGGCTGCAACGACGTCGACGGCGACGGACTCGCCGAGCTGTTCGTCACGGTGTTCAGCGGCGAGGAGAACGCGCTGTTCCGGCCCTTCGAGCGCCCGCCGAAGAACGGCGCCAAGCTGCCGCCGATGTTCAAGGAGAGCGGCGGGCCGCTCGGCCTGGGCGGACCGAGCCGGCCGCTGCTCGGCTGGGGCACGGCGCTCGAGGACTACGACCACGACGGCGATCTCGACGCGCACGTGTTCAACGGCCATGTGTATCCGCAGGCCGACGAGCCAGGCACCGATTCGAGCTACGCGCAGCAGGACCAGCTCTACCGCAACGTGTCGGCGCTGCGCGCGAAGCCGAAGTTCGCGCCCGAGCTCCTGTCCGACGCCGGTCCGCGCGTGTCGCGCGCGAGCGCGGCGGCCGATCTCGACGGCGACGGCGATCTCGATCTCGTCGCGCTCGAGCTCGGCGGCAGCGTGCGCGTGCTCGAGAACCGCGGCGCGCAGCCGGACACGCACTGGTTGCGCGTCGCGCTGCGCAGCGCCGGACCCAACACGATGGCGCTCGGCGCGCGCGTGACCGTCAAGTGCGGCGACGTCGTGCGCACGCGCGAGATCCGCACCTCGGGCGGATACCAGGCCGCGATCCCGCCGGACGCGCACTTCGGGCTGGGTGCGGCGGCGGTTGTCGACGAGCTCGAGGTGGTGTGGCCCGACGGCCGCGTGCAGGTGCTGAAGTCGGTGCCCGTCGATCGCGCGCTGACGATCCAGCGCGAGGAGGGCTCGAAGTGAACAAGCTCGCACCGCTTGCGATCGCACTGTGCACGATCCTCGCCGCCGCGTGCGGCGATGCGCCGGCCGATGCGACGGCCGAAGCACCGCAGTCCGCGCCCGCGATCTCGAGCGTCGCGCCCGGGATGTCCGCGCAGGACGTCGCGCAGGCGCTGCGCGGCGCAGCGGCGCCGAGCGAGGACTCCATCACGCGGCACGACGCGGGCGCGACCGCGGCCGACGGCGGCGCGCCGGTCAGTGCGCCGCTGTCGCGGCAGGGCGTGTTCGCGCGTCGGCCGCTCGAGCTCCCGCGCGCGGCGCCCGGTGCGTGGGCCGACGTGTACGCGAGCAAGAACCCGCTCGGCGCGCTGACGGACGCGCAGAAGCAGAGCTTCGCGGACTCGGGGCGGGCGTTCCTGCGGCGCGATTTCAAGGACGCGCTCGAGCGGCTGTATGCGCTGCTCACCGAGCAGCCCGACTACCCGCCGGCGCAGCTGATGCTCGGCGCGACCTACTACAAGCTGCGGCGCTACGAGGATTCGATCGAGGCGCACGAGCGCTTCCTCGCGCACGCACCGGACCAGGTCGGCACGACGCAGGCGCTCGCGCACTGCTACTACGGGCTCGGTCGCTACGAGCAGGCGCTCGCGCACTACGAGGCGGTCGTCGCCGCGAATCCGTCGAGCCCCGAGGCGCTGCGCGGGCTCGCGCTGTCGAAGATGCGCCTCGGCGATCTCGACGGCGCGCTCGAAGGGCTGCGGCGCGTGCTGCAGCTCGAGCCCGATCACGCCGAGGCGCAGGCGTTCCTCGCGCAGGTGCTGTACGACCAGGGCGAGTCGAAGGCGGCGCTCGAGGCGGCCGAGCGCGCGCGCGAGCTCGCGCCGGGCGATCCGCGCCCGTGGTACCTGATCTCGCAGTGCCTGCACGAGCTCGGCGACGACGAAGCGGCCGAGCTCGCGCAGGCGAACTGGAAGGAAGTCGCGCGGGTCGCACAGGACGTGCGCGCGCTCGAGGCGCGCGTCGCGTACCGGCCGCCGGACACGCACTCACTCGCGCTGCGGCTCGTCGAGCTGCACACGAAGATGCGCGACCTGCGCGGCCTGAGCGAGGCGCTCGACATCGCCGCGCAATCGCGGCCGCCGGGCGTCGCGGAGGTCGACATCCGGATCCTCGCGCTCGATGCGTTCGAGCGCACCGGCAGTCGCGCGGCCGCGGAGAACGCGGCGCAGGCGCTCGAGAAGCTCTGCGCGGAGGACGTCGCCGCGTGGAAGCGGCTCGAGCAGTGGTACCAGGCGGTCGGGGACTCGACGAACCAGATCCGAGCGGGCGAGATGTGGCGGCGCCTCAACTCGGGCGAGGCGCGCTGATCCGGTCGCGGGCGTTCTCGCGCCGGGCGTCCACGCGGCGGGCGTCGTCGCGGCGGGCGTCGCCGCGCGGAACCTCGCCGCGCGCGACTACGCGGACTCGCGGTTCTTGCGCGGGCGGCCGCCCTTCGGGCGCTGGTCGCGGATCTGATCGTGGAACTGTTGCCAGTCGGCCTCGGAGAACAGGCGGACGCGGTTGCCGCACGCCGCGCAGTACGAGTGCTCGAGGCTCATCAGGTAGTGCACGTAGTCACCGCAGTGGTGGCAGTACTTGCGATCGGCGTAGAAGGAGTTCTCCATGATGTGCGTCCTCGTCGTTGCCCGCGTCACGCGCTGAGCGTGGAGATCCACCACGCACGCGCGTTGCCAAGCGCGAATGTGCATCGAGCGCGTGAACCGCAAGTCAAGCCGAGCCAAGTGCTTGACGAACGTTGCGAGTCACCGGAGCCGCGCGTCCGCCAGTCCGCGAGGCGTCG
>SCVU01000690.1 GCA_004296785.1 Planctomycetota bacterium | reverse complement strand
GCACGTCGACGAACGCGTGCGGCGGATCGTACGCGGTGATCTCGGTCGTCCAGCGCACCCACACGCCGAACGCGCGCAGCCGGTAGTCGATGCGCGCGCCCGGGCGCATCGCGATCGGCAGCGGCGTCAGGATCTCGAACGACTGCCGCGGCGGCGTGATCGAGCGCAGGTTCTCGGCGCGTTCGAAGAACGCGAACACGTGCTCGAGCGTCCCCGGAAACAGTTGCTCGCGGCACAGCCGGTGGTCGCGGCGCAGTCCGAGGTCGCGGGGCATCGCGCACAGGATGGGACCGCGCCGAGCGCGCTGCTAGACTCGCCCGCGATGTCGAGATTTTCGTCCTCCGCGCGCGCGGCGCTCGCCGCGCTGCTCGCCATGGGGGCCGCGCTCGCGGCCGCGACGCAGCTGTGCAGCTGCCGGATCACGAGCGCCAAGCTGTGGAACCTCGAGCAGGTGCACGGCGAGGACGGCTCGGCGCGCCGCGTCGGCGACGTGCGCGGCGACATCGAGCACGTCGTGAAGTCGGGCGGGCTGCCGTTCCGCCCGGCCGGCCTGTTCGCGCAGATGGGGGACTTCGGCGCCGAGCGCGATCGACCGATCCGCGATCCGCTCGGCGATTGCCTCGAGAACCAGATCGAGCTCGGCCAGTGCGATCTGTCGGATCCCGCCGAGCGCGGCCGCGCGATCGCGATGTACGCGTTCCTCGCCGCCGACGACGATTGGTTCCTCGCGCGCGAGCGCGCGGTCGTCGAGTGCGCGAAGCTCGCGCGGCTCGAAGCGGTCGCGGCGCCGCTCGATCCGCCGCCGCGCCCCGCGGATGCACAGACCGTGCGCGACGCGGTGCAGCGCGTGTACCGCGCGTACGGCGTGCCGTTCGGCGGCGCGTCCGCCGCGCCGAACGCGCCGCCGACGCCGTTCGGCCTGCGACCGTTGCGCACGGCCTCGATCGAGGACGCGCTGCGCGAGCTCAGCGCGCTCGAGCTCGACGTCGCGGGCGCGCGCCGCGCGCTCGCTGCGACGTCCGCGCTCGTCGCGCGCGCACAGACGCTCGAGCGACTCGGCGCGGGCCTCGCCGGCGTGCAGGCCGAGCTGCGCCGCCGCACGCTCGCGCTCGCGCTCGGCGCCGCGCTCACCGACGACCACGAGTACGTGCGCGCCTCGGCCTACGACGCCGTGCTGCGCCTGGGCGCGCACCCGGACGCGGCGCGCCTGCAGCGCGCGCTGCTCGAGGAAGGTCCCGACGTCGCGCTCGCCGCGCTGCGCGTGCTCGAGCAGCGCGGCCTGCCGCCGCAGGCGCCGGTCGCCGCGGATGCCGCGCCGCGCTCGAGCTGGGTCGCGCTGCTCGTCGACATGGCGCCGTCGCACGAAGGTCGCCGCTCCGCCGCGGTGTGCCGCGCGCTGTGCGCGGTCGAGCCGCAGGGCCCGCGCAGCCAGCGCTTCGAGGAGTGGCTGCGCTGGTGGGACGAGCGATCGGCGCCGCAGGGGCCGTGAGCGCGCCGCTCGAACACGCACAGCCGCCCGCGCGGCGCTGGCTCGGGCCGCTGAAGATCCTCGTCGCCGT
>SCVU01000689.1 GCA_004296785.1 Planctomycetota bacterium | reverse complement strand
AGGGCGTGATCCTGAAGAGCGGCACGTGGCTCTCCTACAAGCACCCGAAGGAAGGCGAGATCCGACTCGGGCAGGGCCGCGAGAAGGCGCGCACGCTGCTCAACGAGAACGCCGACCTCGCCAAGGAGATCGAGCGCGCGCTGCTCGCGAAGGCGATCGCCGCACGCACGCCGGCTGCGCCGGTCAACGCGGCGCCGACGAATGCCGCGTCGACGAATGCCGGCGCGACGGGCGCTGCGAGCCCGGCTGCTGCGCCGGCGCCGAACAGCGGCGCGAACGCGTCGGTTCCGCGGCCGGCCGCGAAGCCGAACTCCGAGCTGCGGCCCGCTACACCTGCTCGCTGATCGGCCGCGAGCCGGCCGATGGGCGCGCGGTTGCGCGCGGCCGGCGCGCTGAGCGCCGGCCGTTCGTCCCGCGGTACCGGGTACCGCTCGCGGTGCCCGGTACCGTAGTCTTTGCGCCGCGTCATGAGTTCCGCGACCACTTCGTCTCCGTCCCTGCGCGTGCCCGCCGCCACCGTGCGCGCGCAGTTCGTGCAGTTCTTCCAGCAGCGCGGCCACACGTTCGTGCCGTCCAGCCCGGTCTTCCCACAGGACGACCCGACGCTGTTGTTCACGAACGCGGGGATGAACCAGTTCAAGGACGTGTTCCTCGGCACCGGCACGCGTCCGTACAAGCGCGCGGTCAACTCGCAGAAGTGCATCCGCGTCTCGGGCAAGCACAACGACCTCGAGGAGGTGGGCGTCGACCACTACCACCACACGTTCTTCGAGATGCTCGGCAACTGGAGCTTCGGCGACTACTTCAAGCGCGACGCGATCCAGTGGTCGTGGGAGCTGTTGACGCAGATCTACGCGCTGCCGAAGGACCGGCTGTGGGTCACCGTGTTCGGCGGCGACCAGAACGACGGGCTCCCGGCCGACGAGGAGGCCGCGAAGCTGTGGCGCGAGCTCACCGACATCGATCCGCGCCGCATCCTGCGCTTCGGCCGCAAGGCGAACTTCTGGGAGATGGGGGAGACGGGGCCGTGCGGCCCGTGCACCGAGATCCACTTCGACACCGGCGGCCCCGGCAGCGATCCGAACGACGGCTTCGACGCGACGAAGGGCGTCAACGGTCCGAACGCGCGGTTCCTCGAGCTGTGGAACAACGTGTTCATGGAGTTCAACCGCCAGGACGACGGCAAGCTCGTCGTGCTGCCCGCGCAACACGTCGACACCGGCATGGGGCTCGAGCGGATCGCGCGCGTGCTGAACGGCAAGGCGTCGAACTACGACACCGACCTGTTCGAGCCGCTGTTCCGCGCGACCGAAGCGCGCTGTGGCAAGCGCTACGGCGGCGGCGACGGCCGCGCGGACGTCGCGTTCCGCGTGATCGCCGACCACGCGCGCGCCGTCAGCATCGCGTTCGCCGACGGCGCGCTGCCTTCGAACACCGGGCGCGGCTACGTGCTGCGCCGCCTGATCCGCCGCGCGGCGCGCTACGGCCGCCAGGAGCTCGGCCTCGACGATCCGTTCCTGTGCGAGCTCGTGCCGAGCGTCGCCGCGATCCTCGGCGACGCGTTTCCCGAGGTGCGCACGCGCGTCGAGCACGTCGCGCTGCTGGTGCGCGAGGAAGAGCTGTCGTTCGGTCGCACGCTCGGCCGCGGGCTCGTGCGCTTCGGCGAACTCGAGGGCAAGACCGTCAAGTCAGGCGCGAAGACGCTGCCGGGCGCCGAGGCCTTCGATCTGTACGCGACGTACGGATTCCCGCAGGACCTGATCGAGCTGATGGCGCGCGAGAAAGGGCTCGCGCTCGACGCCGCGGGCTTCGCCGCGGCCGAGAAGGCGCACCAGGACGCGAGTCGCTCCGAGGGGAAGTTCAAGCAGCTCTTGTCGGCGGAACAGCTCGCCGGCCTGCCGCCGACGAAGTCGACGTACCACGAGGCGGGCGATGCCGCGGCGCGCCTCTCCGCGCGCATCGTGCGCAGCGGCCGCGTGCTCGACGATTCCGAGAGCTGGGTCGTGCTCGACGCGAGCCCGTTCTACGCCGAGGGCGGCGGGCAAGTCGGCGACGTCGGCGTGCTGCGCAACGTGCAGGGCCAGGTCGTGTTCGAAGTGACGAGCACGCGCCGCATCGGCTCGGTCGTCGTTCACTGCGGGCCCTACTCGGCGCCGCAGCAGGACGTGATTGCCGAGGTCGACGTCGCGAAGCGCGACGCGACGCGCAAGAACCACACGGCGACGCACTTCCTGCACAAGGCGCTGCGCGACG
>SCVU01000688.1 GCA_004296785.1 Planctomycetota bacterium | reverse complement strand
GACCGGGCCGTGCGAGAAGCGATCGCAGCCGTGGTAGAGCACTAGCGAGTTCTGCCACTGCCCGGTCAGGCAGTCGAACGCGTAGTCGGCGTAGCCGTAGAAGAACGCGGTCGGATTCGCGGCGGTGATGCAGCTCGGCGTCGGGCACGCGGCCCCCGCTGCGATCGCGTTGCCGAGATCGCCCTTCACGACGAAGCGCCAGACCTGCAAGTTGCCGCCCGGCGCGATCGGCACGATCTCCTGCCACGTGCGCGTGTAGTCCATGCGCAGCGCACCGGCGAGCACCGGCGCGCCCGCGGCGTTCGTCACCGTGAGCTGCGCCATGTACACGCCGCAGTTGACGCTCGCGGGCGCGCCGAGCGCGACCTTGACGGTCGGTTGCTGCGTCGGCGCACATTGGTTCCAGCACAGGCCGAGGCCGGGGATCGAGGTCGGCGGGAAGTTCGGCAGGTTCGCGATCGCGGGCGCGCAGCACGGGCCGAGCAGGCCGTCGGGCTGCGGACACTGCGCGCTCGCGGGAGAGCCGGCGAGGCCGGCGAGGAGGAGACTGACACCGAGCAGAGGAGCGTTCTTCATGGGAGTGCCCTGGGGAGGGCGGAGCGACAGGACTGGGAAGGCCGTTGGACCGGCGGATCCCTGAGAGACGCCGCGCGCACTGTTGCTCGAAAAAAAAGAACGAGCGGCCCCGGCGCTTGCCGGAGCCGCTCGCTCGCGAACGCTCGCCGCTGTGCTACGGGATGTTCGTGTAGATCAGATACATCGTCGGCAGCACGGTGTTCGTCGCCGGCATCGTCGGCGTGGCGCCCGCGGGCAGGTGGAAGTTGCTCGCGAGGTCGATCATGTTCTCGTTGAGGAAGCCGGGGTCGATCGGCAGCACGTTGAACCCGCGCCTCGTCGACGCGCCGTAGAACACGTTGAGCGAATTCACCGTACCCGCCGTGCTCGCGCACGCGTCGTAGTAGTCGAACACGCCTTCATCGACCCACACCGCCTCGTCGCCCGGGAACGGACCCGCGGGATTGGTCCAGTTGCCGATGCTCGTCTTGATCTCGAAGATCCACGGCTGGCCCGGGACGTTGATCGCCTGGAAGCCCGACGGGATGCCGCTCGAGTTCGGGCAGGTGCCGGAGCCCTGCAGCAGGTTCGCCGAGTGCATCGTGCTCGCCAGCGACAGCGGGCACGCGCACGCGGAGCCGAGCTGGAACTGCAGGCCGCCGGCGATCGCCTCCTCGTGCTGGCACAGGATCGTGCCGGGCACAGGCATCGCCGGGCGCACCGCTTCGGCGACGAGCGGTCCGTTGCCGTACGGCGACGGCGCCGGCACGAACGGGTTCGCCGCCGTGACCGGCGCGACGAGCGCGTAGCTCACGCCGGGGTGGAACACGCCGGGCGCGGACGAGATCGGGCTGTGCGAGAAGCGATCGCAGCCGTGGTAGAGCACGAGCGAGG
>SCVU01000687.1 GCA_004296785.1 Planctomycetota bacterium | reverse complement strand
CACAGCCCGGCCTTCGTGCCGCTCCCGGTGACGATCCAATGAAACTCTTCCTCGCATCCCTGTTCACGCTCCTCGCGGCGGTCATGCCGCTCGCCCAGGACGCGAATCCGATCGAGGCGCTCGATCAGCTCTCGGGCAAGGCGCACGACGAGCTCGCGCGCTCGACGGCCGAGCTCAACGCGCTGCGCGACGCGATCGCGTCGGAGAAGCTGCCGCTCGCGCAGGAGCTGACCTCGCTCGAGGAACAGCTCGGCAAGCTGCGCAAGGACTACGACAAGGTCGCGCGCACGCTCGACGAGGGCAATCTCGAGCTCGCGAAGATCAAGACCGAGATCAAGGCGCGCCAGGACGAGCTCGCGTACGTCGGCAACATCCTCGACGAGTACGCGCGCACCTTCGACTCGAAGGTGCACGTGTGCGAGCTGCAGACGTACGGCGCGGCGGTCGATGCCGCGAAGATCGCGGCCGAGAACACGACGCTGAGCGCGAGCGAGCGGTTCGGCAAGCAGCTCGAGCTCGTGCGCGCGTCGATCGGGCGCCTGTTCGACGCGGTCGGCGGCGCGCGCATCGGCGGCGTCGCGGTCGACCTGCAAGGCGCGGTCGCCGACGGCCAGTTCACGCTGATCGGGCCGATCGCGCTGTTCCGCGCGGCGTCCGGCATCGCGGGGATGGTCGTCCCGCAGACCGGCTCGCTGCGACCGCTCGTGCGCCCGCTCGAAGGCGCGCTGCAAGCGGGTCTCGAGGCGCTCACCGCGACCGGCGTCGGAGTCGTCCCGCTCGATCCGTCGCGCGGCGGCGCGCTGAAGGACCTCGTGCAGAAGACGAACCTGATCCACATCTTCAAGAAGGGCGGCCCGATCATGTGGCCGCTGCTGATCGCGTCGATCCTCGCGTTCGGCACGGCGCTGGAGCGCGTGTTGTTCCTGCTGAACGAGTTCCGCAAGCGCGACGGCAAGATCGTCGACCGGCTCTTCGCCGACGTCGAGCGCGGCGACGTCGCCGCGGCGGTTCGCACCGGCAAGGGCTCGAAGGACTACGTCGCGCGCACGCTCGCCTACGCGCTCGAGCACAAGGAGCAGTCGCTGTCGAACGCACTCCTGTACGCACAGGCGCACGAGCAGAAGCGCTTCAAGCGCGGCATCGCGATCCTCGACACGGTGATCACGCTCGCGCCGCTGCTCGGTCTGCTCGGCACGGTCACCGGCATGATGGCGTCGTTCTCGGCGATCGGCGGCGAGCTCAGCGCGCCGGGCGCGATCACCGGCGGCATCGCCGAGGCGCTGATCGCGACCGCGTACGGCCTGGGCATCGCGATCACCTGCCTGCTGCCGTTCAACTACTTGAACAACAAGCTCGAGGAAGTGCGCCACGAGCTCGAGACCGCGACGAATCGACTCGAGCTCCTGTTGCAGCCGCGCACGCCGGACACGGTGATCGCGCCGGCGCCCGTGCACGCCGCGGGACACGCGCGCGCGCAGGATCCGCACGCGGCGCTCGTCGGCGTGGGGAGGGCCTGAACCCGATGCACGGCGGCGGCGGCGGCGGCAAGAAGGCGCGGATCGAAGTGATCCCGCTGATCGACATCATCTTCTTCCTGCTCGCGACGTTCATCATGGTCTCGCTGTCGATGTCGAAGAACACCGGCATGAACGTCGCGCTGCCGGTCGCGGCATCGGCGGCGTCGCTCGGCGACCAGCAGGAGACGGAGAAGGCGGTGACGCTCAGCGTCAACGCGCAGGGCGAGGCGTTCTTCAACAAGGAGAAGGTCACGCTCGCGCAGCTTCCGCTGAAGCTGCAGGCGTACAAGTCGTCGACGAAGAAGCCCAAGGTGATCTTCAACGGCGACAGCAAGGCCCCCTACGGCAGCGTGATGGCCGTCGTCGACGAGGTGCGCAAGATCGGCATCACGACGATCGGCATGAGCGCGGAGAAGAAGTAGCCGTCGCGCATGTGGCGAGTCCTCGCAATCGCCGGAGCGGTGCTGTTCCACGTCGCGATCCTGCTCTTCGGCGGGTTGCTGTTCCCGTCGGCGCAGGAGGACCACGTCGCGCTCGCGACGGTGGAGCTGCTCGCGGCCGAGCCCGTGGACGAGAAGGAGAAGCCGAAGGACGAGCCGACCGAAGAGGCGCGCGCGCAGGAAGACGTCGAGGCGCCGGCCGACGCGATGCCGGATCTCGCCGAGGTGCTGAAGGACTTGGAGGCGCCCGCCGAGCTCGCGCCGTCGCTCGACGCAGCCAGCCTCAGCACGATCGCGTCGGCGCTGCTCGGCGAGGGCGGCGGCGGCGATCTCGGCTTCGGCGGCTCGATGTCGTTCGCATCCGGCGGCGTGATCGGCGGCACCGGTAAGGCCGGCGCCGCGCTCGAAGCGAGCGCAGGCCAGGCCTTCGACCTCGCCGAGATCGACCAGCCGCCGCGCGAGATCATCAAGACGCCGCCGAGCTATCCGGCCGAGATGCGCAGCAAGAAGGCCGAGGGCGTCGTCACGCTGATCTTCATCGTCGACGACCTCGGTCGCGTCACCGAGCCGAAGGTCGCCGGCAGCACGCACCCGGCGTTCGAGAAGCCCGCGCTCCAAGCGGTGCGACAGTGGAAGTTCGAGCCCGCCGTGCGCGGCGGCAAGCGCGTCCCGTGTCGGATGCGCGTCCCGATCCGTTTCTACCCGAGCCGATGACCATGGCATCCCAACGCAGTCTTCTCTTCGGCGCCGCGCTCGCTCTCGCGGCGCTCGCTCCCGGCGCGCTCGCGCGCGCGCAGTCGCCGTCGCTCGACGCGATCTGGAGCGACCCCGCCTTCCGCAAGAGCTTCATCGCCGGCTACGGCGTGAACTCCGACGTCGAGCCGCGCATCGCGAAGGAGGAGGTGGCGATCCTCGAGAAGGTGCTGCCGCTGATGGCGAGCGATCTTCCGAAGGCCGAGGAGCTCTTGCGCAAGTCGATGAAGCCCGACGGCTCGGCGATCCTCGACCACACGCTCGGCGGCGTGCTGTTCCAGCAGGAGAAGTACGCCGACGCGCTCGCCGCGCACCGCCGCGCGGTCGAGAAGTTCCCGAACTTCCGCCGCTCGTGGCGCAACCTCGGGTTGATCTCGATGCACGACGGCGATCACGACGGCGCGATCCGCGCGTTCACGAAGATGATCGAGCTCGGCGGCGCCGATGCGTACGCGTACGGCCTGCTCGGCTACGCGTACTCGGCGAAGCTCGACTACCAACCGGCCGAGGCCGCGTACCGCACCGCGCTGCTGCTCCAGCCCGAGAACCTCGAGTGGCGGCTCGGCCTGACGCAGTGCGTGTTCAAGCAGGAGAAGTTCGAGGAGGCCGGCGCGCTGCTCGACATGCTGATCGCGCGCTTCCCGCACAAGGCGGACTTCTGGCTGCTGCAGGCGCACACGTTCCTCGGCCGCAAGCTGCCGTTGCGCGCGGCGGAGAACCTCGAGCTGCTCGACAAGCTCGGCAAGGCCGGCGCGGACACGATGCAGACGCTCGGCGACATCTATCTGAGCGAGGGGCTCGCCGATCTCGCGGCGCGCGCGTACGGCCGCTCGCTCGAGATCGATCCGCAGCAGCCGCTCGCGCGGCCGGTGCGCGCGGCCGAGGGGCTCGCCGCGCGCGGCGCGAGCGCGCAGGCGCGCGCGCTGACCGCGAGTCTCAAGCTCGCGCGCGGAGCTGCGCTGCCCGACGACGAGAAGAAGAAGCTCCTGAAGCTCGAGTCGCGCCTCGCGATGGCGGAGGGCGGCGGCGGTCCGGAGGCGGTCGCCGTGCTCGAGGAGATCCTGAAGCTCGACCCGCTCGATGGCGAGGCGCTGCTGCTGCTCGGCCAGCACTACGGCCGCAACGGCGAGCCGGACAAGGCGATGCTGCACTACGAGCGCGCGGCCGGTCTCGAGGCATGCGAGGGCGAGGCCAAGCTGCGGCACGCGCA
>SCVU01000686.1 GCA_004296785.1 Planctomycetota bacterium | reverse complement strand
GAGCCTCGGCGCCGTCGGCATCGCGCTCGTCGCCAGCGGCGACGGCGACACGTTCCTCGGCGACCAGACGCTGGTCATCGATCCGGTCGCGGGCACGCTGCAGCTCGGCGACGGCACGCCGATCGCGATCCCCGCCGCGGGTTCGGCCGCGCTCGCCGACGTCGTCGTCGAGAACGGCGCGGGCGGCGCGATCCACCTCGACCTCAGCGCTTGGACCGGCGCCGCGCACACCGGGACGGTCAGCGGCGCCGGCTCGATCTCGCTCGACGGCGCGACGTACACCGCGATCGACTTCGGCGCGACCGACCAGCAGTTCGTCCACGAAGCGACGGGCGCGATCGTGCACCTCGACATGACGGGCATCGCGCGCGCGGGCGAGGACACGGTCGTGTTCGAGGGCGCGGTCAACGTGTTCGACGCACTGCAGCTGATCGCCGACACGCTGCGCGATCCCGACGCCGATCAGAACGGCATGCTCTCCGAGCGCGTCGGTGCGCTGCTCGAGGAGCTCGACCGCAACCACGAGAACGTGCTCGGCGGACTCGGCCAGCTCGGCTCGCAGAGCGCGCGCATGACCGACGCGAGCAGTCGCCTCGCCGACCTCGACGTCCGCGTGCAGGGCCTGATCGGCGACCGGATGGACGCCGACTACAGCGAGATCGCGCTCGAGCTCGCCAAGGGCCAGCTCTCGCTGCAAGCCGTGATGGCGACCGGCTCGCGCATGCTCCAGACCAGTCTCGTCAATTTCATGAGGTGACCCGATGAGTGCAGATTCCCTTTCGCATGGATCCGTGAGCGCGGCGCGCCTGCGCAGCGCGATCGCCGGCGCGACGCGCCCCAACGGCGAGGCGCGTCCGGCCGGCGCGACGCGCACGCCCGGCGCCGACCTGTCGTTCCGCGCGCTGCTCGACGGCTTGTCGACGCGAGCGCGCGAGCTCGAGGCCGGTGCGCACAGCGTGGCGACGCCGCGCGAGCTCGCGGGCGCCGTCGAGCGCTCGCGCGACGCGACGCGCGAGGCCGCCGAGCTCGCCGAAGGCCTGCTCGAGGCGTTCCGCCAGTCGCGGCAGGTCGAGCCGCGGCAGATCGAACCGCGCGAGGCTTCGCGCGGCGGTCGCTCATGACGAGCACCGCGCTGCGCGCGAGCCGCGCGCTCGAACTGATCGGCGCCGTGCACGAGGGCGCGGCCGAGTCGGCCGCCGATTCGCCGCTCGTGCTCGCCACGCGCGATCCGCGCAACTTGCTCGTCGTCGAGGACGCCGGCGCGGTCGTATCGGCCTGCGCGGTGCTCGAGCGCACGTTCGTCGTCGGCGGCGAGCGACTGCGCGTCGGCCTGGTCGGCGCGGTCAGCACGGCGCCGGCGCATCGCGGCCGCGGCTTCGCGAGCCGGCTGCTCGAATCCGCCGAGCGCGAGCTCGCCGCGCGCGGTTGCGCGCTGGCGCTGTTGTGGGCGGAGGATCCGCGCTTCTATCACCTGCGCGGCTGGCGGCCGATCGGCGCGGAGGACGACTACCTGTTGCCGCCGATGCTCGGCGCGCGGCTGCCGCGCTGCGATTCGCGGCTCGCGCGGCCCGCCGATGCGGCGCGGCTGCACGAGCTCGCGAGCGCGCACCCGACGCGCGTCGAGCGCACGCTCGACGAGATGCGCGCACTGCTCGCGTGCCGCGACATGCGCGTGCGCGTCGCCGAGGACGGCGCGCGGATCAGCGCGTACACGTGCTGCGGCCGCGGTCGCGATCTGCAAGGCGTCGTGCACGAGTGGGGCGGCGCCGAGAACGGTGTGCTCGGGTTGCTCGCGCGCGAGCTCGCCGAGTTGCCCTCTGGTCTGCCGGGACTGTTCGTGATGGCGCCGGCGGACGCGCACGGGCTGCGCGAGCGGCTCGCGACGCTCGACGTGCACCCGATGCGCGGGATCCTCGGCCTGGGCAAGGTGCTCGACCGCCGCGCGCTCGCCGAGCTCCTGCTGCGGCGCGTCGCACCTTTGGGCCGCGTCGAGCTCGCGACGAACGCGCGCGGCGGCTCCGAAGTCGTGCTGCGCGGCATGCGCGGCGGCGGCGTGCTGTCCGACGACTCGCTGCTGGCGGTGCTGTTCTCCGAGCGCGGGCTGCGCGACGACATCGACGCGCTCGGCGCGGCGTTCGGATTCGACGCGAGCCGCCTGCCGCTCGCGCCGTTCGCGTTCGGGCTCGACGGGATCTGACGGTGCGTGCACGAGCTCACGTGCGCACGTCACGCGCGAGAACCCGGTAGTCGCGCCGCGCGCGCGAGAGAACCGGCGCTGCGCGGGTTGTACTCCGACGCGGCGCGGACGATTCTCCGACGGACGCCCGCGATGACCCGTCGTCGAAAGATCCTGTTCGCCGCTGCCTTCGTCGTCGCGCTGTCCGTTCTCGTGGGACTTCGCACGTTCGCAAGCCGCATGGTGCTGTCGCGGCTCGTCGACTCCGCGCGCGACGTGTTCGGCGTCGAGCTCGCGATCGACGACTTGTCGCTCGAGTTCTGGTCCGGCAAGGCGACCGCGCACGGCGTGCGCATCCGCGACGCGGGCGTCGCGGTCATCGAGGCGGAGCGGGTCGAGTTGTCCGCTTCGGCGCGCGATCTGTTCGGCGGGACGTACGACATCCACGAGCTCGTCCTCGTACGCCCGGTCCTGCACGTCGTCGTCGAACCGAGCCGCACGACGAACCTCGCGCGGATCTTCGGGCGTCGCGAGTCGTCAGGAGCTCCTCATCTCGTCGTCCTGCGCGACGCGCGCGTGCTCGACGGACGCTGCGTGCTCGAGGATGCGCACACGGACGCGGAGCACCCGCTC
This sequence comes from Planctomycetota bacterium, assembly GCA_004296785.1. Lineage (GTDB taxonomy): Bacteria > Planctomycetota > UBA1135 > UBA1135 > GW928-bin9. The sequence continues at coordinate 4,720 of SCVU01000686.1, read as the reverse complement.
GAGCTCGACCTCGAAGGCGTCGAGGTCGCGGTGACGGATCTGCAGCTCGCGGGTGAGCCGCGTCGCGACGTCATCGGCGACATCCGCGTCGATGCACGGCTCGTGCAGAAGCACTCGTTCGCGAACATCGCCGTCGTCGGGTGGACGAGCGGATTCCGGCAACCGCTTTCCATCGCACTGCACGCCGCGGTCACGGGGCTCGACCTCGCGGCGATCGCGCCGTACGTGAAGAAGAGCACGCGCCGCGCGCTCGGCGGCGACGTGCTGCACATCGTCGGCGCACTGCGCGCGGAGGAGGGTGCGATCGAGGACGGCGCGATCGCGGCGGAAGTCGTCGAGACGGGCGCGAAGCTGTCGCTGCGCTTCGGCGGCACGCTGTCGAACGTCGTGTTCGACGAGGACAGCAAGCTCGCGGCCTTGTTCGAGCTGCCGTTCGCGCGACTCGGTCACCTGGGCAACGTCGCGCTCACGTCGACGTGGGGGAGCGCGGTGGAGCTCGGAGGCGGCCTGCGAGGCGCCGGCGAATCCGTCGTCGGCGGCGTCGCCGGCACGGTCGACAAGGTGCTGCGTCTCGATCCGCTCGGCGCGCTCGGAGCCGCGGGAGGCGGGTTGGTCGGCGGCGTAGAAGCGCTCGGCGGAGGCGTGGTCGGCGGCGTGAAGGCGATCTTCGGCTCGCAGAGTCGTTCCGACGAGGAGAAGGAACGCGCGCGCGACGCACGCGCGTTCGAAGAGCTGCACGCACAGCGTCGACGCGCGATGATCGAGGCCGCGCTCGCGGTCAGGCGTAGTTCGCGGGGAACAACAGCCGCTCGACCGTCTCGATCGTGATGTGGATCACCTTGATGTGGATCTCCTGGATCCGATCCGAGGTCGTCGCGAGCGGCACGACGATCGGGATGTCGACCATCGCCTTCATCTTGCCGCCGCCGCGGCCGAGCAGGCCGACCGTCGTGACGCCCTTCTGCTTCGCGACTTCGAGCGCGCGGATCGTGTTCGGCGAGTTGCCGCTGGTCGAGATCGCGAGCAGGAGGTCGCCGCTCTTGCCGTAGGCCTCGACCGAACGCGCGAACACCTCGTCGAAGCCGAAGTCGTTGGCCATGCACGTGAGCTGGCTCGGGTCGCTGAACGCGACGGCCGGCAGCGCGCTGCGATCCTTGCGGAAGCGGCCCGTCCACTCCTCGGCGAAGTGCATCGCGTCGCACATGCTGCCGCCGTTGCCGCACGACATCAGCAGACCGCCGCGCTTGAGCGTCGCAGCCGCGGCCTCGGCGAAGCGCTCGACGCCCGCGACGCACGCGGGATCCTTCAGGAACGCGTCGAGAGTGGCGGCGGCCTCGCGGAACGCGGTCTGGATGGCCGCGACATTCGGCGCAGGAGCATTCGACATGGCGGAATCGTATCCGAGCGCCGCGCCGAGTACGCTGCGCCGATGCGACCGCGGCATTGGATTGCGCTCGGCGCGCTGTGGACTGCGCTCGGCGTCGCGCTCGGCGCGTTCGGCGCGCACGCACTGCGCGAAGCTCTCGCGGCGAGCGACCACACCGCGACGTGGGAGACCGCGTCGCGCTACCACACGCTGCACGGCGTCGCGCTGTGCGTGACCGGGCTCGTCGCGCGCGAGAGCCGCGTGCCGTCGTGCGCGACCGCGGGCGTGCTGTTCGCCATCGGCAGCCTGCTGTTCTCGGGCTCGCTGTACTGGCTCGCGCTCGACGGGCCGAAGTGGCTCGGACCGGTGACGCCGCTCGGCGGCAGCGCGCTGATCGCCGGCTGGGTGATGCTCGCGCTCGCCTCGCTGCGCGCGAGCGAGCGCGGCTAGCGCCGCGCAGCACGTAGGTTCAATTGGAGATGCGCACGTGACCAAGCCCGAAACGCAGCTCGCGAGCTACTTCGCGAAGTACGAACCCGCGCTCGCCAAGCTCGGAAAGGCGCTGCGCGCGAAGCTGCGCGCCCGGCTGCCCGGACTGCACGAGATCGTGTACGTGTACGAGAACCAGGGGTCGCTCGTGATCTCGTACTCACCGACCGAGCGCGGCTACGAGGGGGTGTGCGGGATCGCGCTGTACCCCGACCGCGTGCAGCTTTTCTTCGGGCAGGGCGCGCAGCTGTCGAAGTCGGATCCGAGCAAGCTGTTGCAGGGCAGCGGCAAGACCGTGCGTCACGTCGTGCTGAGCTCGGTCGCGGACTTCGAGCGCGCGGAGATCGAAGCGCTGCTGGGGGCCGCGCTGAAGCTCGCGAAGCTGCGGCCGGATTCGGGCGCGAAGGGCGCGGTGATCGTCAAGGCCGACGAGCAGAAGAAGCGCGCGCAGAAGCAGCGCGCGGGCCGCGCGGCGAAGCCCAAGCGCTGACTAACGGCCCGGATCGACGAGCGCGAGCATCGCGCGCGCGATCCGCGACGCATCCTCCGCGCTCGTGCAGGCCGGCGGCATCGCGTAGACGACGTTGCCGAGCGGGCGCAGCAGCACGCCGCGCTCGATCGCGAGCGCGCGCAGCGCGAGTGCGCGCGTCGACAGATAGCCCGCGCCGCCGCCGCTCGAGTCGCCGGGCAGGTCGAGTGCGACGATGCCGCCGCAGCGGCGCAGCGCGAGGTCCGCCGCGCGCGCGCCGAGCGCCGCGGCGAGCTCGCGCTCGATCGATGCGCCGAGCGCATCCAGGCGCCGCGGCGTGTCGCGCTCGTCGACGAGCGCGAGCGACGCGAGCGCGACCGCGCACGCGATCGGGTTCGCGGTGAACGAGTGGCCGTGGAAGAACGCCTTCGAGCGATCGGCGTGCAGGAACGACGCGTACAGCGGCTCGCGGCACAGCGTCGCGGCCAGCGGCAGCATGCCGCCGGTCAGCCCCTTCGCGACGCACAAAAGATCGGGCTCGATGCCGGCTTTCGCGCACGCGAACAGCTCGCCGGTGCGCCCGAAGCCGGTCATCACTTCGTCGGCGATCAGCGGCACGCCGTGGCGATCGCACGTCGCGCGGACCGCGCGCAGGAACTCAGGCGCGTGCATCCGCATGCCGCCCGCACCCTGCACGAGCGGCTCGACGATCACGCCGGCGCAGCTCGAGCCGAGCCGCGCGACGAGCGCCTCGAGCGCGCCCGCTTCGATGCTCGCGCGCTCGACGCGGAACAACAGCGGCTCGAACGCGCGGAAGAACGGATCGGGATCGCCGACCGCCATCGCGCCGAACGTGTCGCCGTGGTAGCCGCACTCGAGCGCGACGAAGACCGCGCGCTGCGACTCGCCGTGCTGCACCCAGTGCTGGCGCACGAGCTTCAGCGCGACTTCGACGGCCGTCGAGCCGTCGTCGGAGTAGAACACGCGCGACAGACCGCGCGGCGCGCGCCGCACGAGCTCCTCGGCCAGCCGCACCGCGGGCTCGTGCGTCGCGCCGGCGAACAGCACGTGGTCGAGGCGCGCGGCCTGCGCGCGCAGCGCTTCGACCAGTTGCGGCTCGCCGTGGCCGTGCAGGCACGTCCACCACGACGAGATCGCGTCGACGAGCTCGCGGCCGTCGTGCAGGCGCAGCCGCGCGCCGCTGGCCGACGCGACCGGAAGCGGCGCCGCCTCGAGCTGGTGCTGCGTGTACGGATGCCAGACGCAGCGCGCGTCGCGCGCGACGAGGTCGCCGGATGCGTCGCGATTGCCGCGCTGATCATTCATCGCGCGAGCTCCGCGAGCGGATGCGCATCGACCCAGCCCTCGATCGAACGCGCGTCGAGCGGCGCGAGCGGCGGGACTTCGTGGATCGCCGCGATGCCGGAGCGCGCCGCGAGCGTCGCGCGGTTCGACGCGTGCGGTGGTCCGACGAGGAACAGCGCGCGCGGCTCGAGCCCGCGGGCGCGCAGCGCCTCGAGCGTGAGCAGCGTGTGGTTCAGCGTGCCGAGACCGCTGCGCGCGACGAGCACGAGCTCGCCGCCCGCGCGCGCGAGGAAGTCGGCCTGCGTCGCGTGCTCGTCGAGCGGGACCAGCAGTCCGCCGGCGAGCTCGACGACGAGCGTGCCCGCACCGAGCTCCGCGCGCAGCTCGGCGAGGCGCGCGAGCACGCGCTGCGGCTCGATGCGCGCGTTCTCGGCCGCCGCGGCCGTGTGCGGCGACGCCGGCAGCGCGAATGCGTACAGCGGCTCGGCGCGCTCGAGCGGCGCGAGCGCCGCGAGCGATTCGACGGTGCGCGTGTCGCTGTCGGTGCCGGTCTGCACCGGCTTCCAGTAGCGGATCGGACCGGCGCGGCGCAGCGCGGTCGCGAGCAGCGCGCTGACGACGGTCTTGCCGACGTCGGTGTCGGTGCCGACGACGGTCAGCACGCGCGCGCGGCGCGGCGCCGGCGCGGCGGCGGCGCGCGGCGCCTCGGGCAGCCGTTCGCGCACCGCGCGCGCGAGCGACGCGACCTGCTCGGCCGTGTTGTGCGCGTGCAGCGCGATGCGCAGCCGCGACGTACCGGGTGCGACCGTCGGCGGCCGCGCGGCGCCGACCGCGAAGCCCGCGCGTGCGAGCTCATCGCGCAGTCGCACGGCCGAATTCGCGTCGCCGACGGGCACCGGCACGATCGCGGCGGCGGGCGCCGGCAGCTCGAGCGCGCGTGCGAGCGCACGCGCGAGCGCGAGCACGTGCGCGCGCGCCGCATCGGCCTCCGCGGCGAGCTCGATCGCGGCCGCGAGCGCGCCGGCGCTGGCCGGAGCGAGCCCCGTGCTGAACACGAACGGCCGCGCGCGCTGCACGAGCAGGTCGACGAG
>SCVU01000685.1 GCA_004296785.1 Planctomycetota bacterium | reverse complement strand
ACGAGGAACACCGACCCGACGCGCCGCCGGCCGCGCGCCGCGCCGAGCTCGTCGCGCTGCGCGTCGGCCGGCTCGCGCTGTGCGCCCGGCTCGTCGCGCTCCGCGATCCAGCAGCGCTCGCGCGCCGGATCGAACTCGCGCAGGAAGCGCGCGGCGATCTCGGCGACCAACGCCTCGAACGGCGGCCCCCATCCGTACTCGCGCTCGTACAGCTCCGCGTGGCGCTGCACGACCCAACCGATGTCGCCCGCGCCGTGTGCGCGCAGCGCGTACGCGCGCGTGCTCGGCTCCGGATCCGCCGCGAGCATCTCGTAGTGGCGCGCGCGATCGTCGCCTTCGACCAGCATGCGCCGCACGCCGTCCGGCACGACCGCCGCCTCCGCATCGGCGCCGGCGAAGCGCTCGATCGCGGCGCGGGATTCCCAGCGCGTGACGACGAGGAACTCGACGCCCCCATCCGCGGCGCGGCGCTGGATCGACGCATCGACGAAGCCGGGAATCCGCTCGAGCTCCGGCAGCGTCCGCGCACGCAGGTGGAGGACGTACTCGTCCGCTTGCTCGCGCCGGACGACGCCGCGCCAGTGACGTGCGATCATCCCTGCATCGTAGCGGCGCGAGTGCCCGACGCCGCGGGCGTCCGCGGCGCCGGGCACGGCGCGCTGCGAGCTCGCTGCGCTACGGCAGGACGAGCGGCAGCCGCAGCGGATTGCTCGGCGTCACCGTCGAGTCCCAGTTGAACTGGAACAGCGCGAAGTACAGGTCGTTGTACGACGCGAGCGCATTCGAGATCGACGTCGGGAAGTCGAACGAGATCGCCACGCCGTCCGAGTCCAGGCTGGAGCCCGAGTAGCTCAGGCTGAACGTCGCCTGCGCGACCCACAGGTCGTACATCGCCTGGATCAGGCTGTCGTACGTGATCGGCACCGTCACGCCGCCCCAGCTCCACGGCGTCATGCCGGAGTAGCTGCCGAGCACGAGCCACGGCTTCGTGTTGTCGGCGGCGCTCGTCGTGTAGTGCAGTCGCACGGGAATCTGCGGCGTCTGCGAGTTCGGCGTGTCGACCTGTTCGCAGCCGACGGCGGCCAGTCGCAGCCCCCACCACATCCGGTTCTTGCCGTTCTCACCGGGTGCGACGTTCGAGAAGTTGGCATCGAGCCAGTCCGGCCGACGGTCGTTGACGCCGTAGTGCTTCGGCGGATTCAGATCGACGAACTCGCCGTAGCCCGTGCCGTCGTTCGGAAGGCCGATGCGCTCGACGCACTGCGAGAACGCGAGGTTGCCCGGCGTGCTCTCGTTGAAGAACAGGTAGTCGTAGCTCGCGTGGGTCCCCGTGAGCAGCCCGTGCTCGTTGAAGCAGGAGAAGGCGTCGTGGAAGTCGTTGCGATTGCTGAACGTCACGTCCGGGAGCTCGTCGCCGTTGCAGTCGGCGATCGCGACGTCCGTGCAGTAGTTGATGCGCACGCCGGGCAGCGTCCACACGTAATCGCAGCCGCTCGGCGGCGCGGAGACGACCGGCGTCGGCGGCGTGCCGGCGCAGCTCGAGAGCGAGCAGCCGGTGCCCGCCAGCGCGCAGTCGAGCATGTCGCTCTGCCCGACGAACGTCGCCGTCATCGGCGGGAACTCGAACGCGACGGCGGCGTCGTTGTCCGCATCGACCTGTGCGTCGTCGATCGAGCCGAAGTAGCCGTCGCCGTTGTTCAGGAAGGCGGCGCAGGGGCTCTGGTTGTACGCGATCACGAGATCGAGGTCGTCGTCGCCGTCGAGGTCCGTGAGCTCGCTCGCGAATGCGACGGCCTCTCCCGGCACCGAGCCGGTCTGACCGTTCTGCGAGCAGGTCCCCACGAGTTGCCACTCGATCTCCGCGACGGACGTGAACCCGAGGTCGATCGGCTGCGGGCTGCTCGAGAGATCGAGCTGCGGCTCGAACGGATCGTTCGCGTCGAAGCCCGAATCGTTCCTCTGGCTGATCCAGACGCGCGTGTGCAGGTTGCCCATGCGCGATGCGACGAGGTCGTCGTCGCCGTCGCCGTCGACGTCGCCGAGCGCGAGGTCGCGGTAGAGGCCCATGTCGCCCTGGTCGTAGTAGGTGTGCGCGTGCGTGAACGCGCCGCTGCCGTTGTTGCGGAAGTAGCGGATGCCGTAGTTGCCGGCGGAGAGCAGGTCGAGGTCGCTGTCGCCGTCGACGTCGTTCAGCGACACGCTGAACGTCTCGCCGAGCACGCTCCCGCACGGCGCACTGGAACAGCTCGTCAGGCAGTTGGGGTTCGGCACGGCCGAGGCCGAGCCGTACCAGTTGCCAGAGCTGTCGGCGCTCGAGTTGCGCAGGAACACCGAGTCGCGCGCGCCGTTCTTCGGCTCGCACGAGCCGAGTCGGCGGCCGACGACGATGTCGATGCCCCCCGCCGCGTCGAGATCGCCGATCTCGAGGTCGTAGCACGCATAGGTCGCGGATGTCTGCAGCGTCTCCACGTGCGTGATCGACCACGCGTCGTTGATCCAGTCCAAGTAGTGAATGCGCACGTGATACCCGGACGTGCCGAGGCCGCCGATCACGATGTCCTTCCAGCCGTTATCGTCGACGTCGACGGCGCGGACGACGAGCGCGAAGTAGTGCTCGAGCTCCAGCGGCGCGCCGGCGGCGCCGTACGGCGTCTCGTCGTCGAGCGTCATTTCCCAGGTCGCGGTCGAGTAGCTCTGCGCCGCGGCCGCGGACGCGAGTGCGCCGAGACAGACGAGCGAGCGAGTCACGGATCGGTATTGCTGCTTCATGAGAGTCTGGATCCAGTCGTGAGTGGCGATCGAGTTCGCACGCGCGAACCAGAATTGGGATCGGTGGCGGAAATGACCGGACGCGCGAGCCTTCGGACTGGCAATCCACGATCGACGCCCTTTGAATCGAACTGCTCATCGCAGTTGCGCGTCGATCGATGACCGACTCAGTCTCGACGCTGGCTGCCGACCAGAGCCGACACTCGAAACGCTCGGCATCGTAGAGGTGAACCACCCATGCTCCGTGCACTCTTTCTCGCCACCAGCGCGCTCTTCCCACAACCGGCACGCGATTCCGAATTGCCGCCGCCGATGCCGTTGCTCGGCGCCGCGTTCGTGCCGAACGGCGGACAGGAATCACGCGAGGTGGCGAGAAAGAGTGCACGGAGCATGGGTGGTTCACCTCTACGATGCCGAGCGTTTCGAGTGTCGGCTCTGGTCGGCAGCCAGCGTCGA
>SCVU01000684.1 GCA_004296785.1 Planctomycetota bacterium | reverse complement strand
GCGGGCACTTCCCGTGGATCGAGCAGCCGGATGAATTTCGCAGCGCGGTCGCGAGCTTTCTGTCGCCTCCGAAGCGTTAGCGGCGCGGAGGTCCCGGACCTACGGCAGCCGGATCACGTGCACGCGCTCGTCGCCGGGAAACACGTCGCTCACCGTCGGCAGGCTCTCGGGCGGAAACTCCTCGGTGCGCTCGGTCGCCCCGTCCCGTCGAACCCGACTGGTCGCGCGCAGCGCGTAAGGTCCGCCGCTCTCCGCGACCCAGAGCTCGAACGATCCGTCAGCCGCGGACAGCGCGATCGTCTCGACGACCCCGTCGCGCACCGCCTCGATGTTCACGTTGTTCGCGGCCGAGCCGTCGGCGTCCAGCACGCGCCCGCGCAGAGCCGCCGCTCGATCGAGACGGACGACGACGTCGGTCCTGCCGGCCGCAACTTCGCGGAACTCCCCATTCGCGAGATGCACGGACCCGGCGACGGAGTGGAGGTAGGTCGGGTACGCGAAACCGGAGTACGCGGCGGGCACTAGCCCGCGCAGCTCGAACGTCCCGTCCTGCTCGGTGTACTGCCGCACCAGGCCGCGCGGATCGTCCGGAGAGTGGAGCACGAGGAACGCGTGAACCCCTTCGCCGTCGGGCCCGACGACGCGGCCGACGATCGAGAGACCGCGAGACAGGACGAGCTCGACGTCGACCGTCGAGGTCGCATCGCCGACCTCGACGCGCTTGCGCACGTTCTCCGCGACGTTCCGCAGCGGAGCGAGGACCTCGTAGCTGCCGGTCGCGACGTCCGCGAACGCGAAGCGCCCGAGGTCGTCGGTCCGCGTCGAGCGATTCGCGAGCTGGATCACCGCCTCCGTCCGATCGCGATCGTTCCACTTCGCGCCGTCGCGATTGCGTCCGAACAGGTGCACGACGCGCGACGCCCAGGGCTCGCCGTCCTCGTCGACGACGACGCCGCGGACGATCGCACCGGCGCGCAGGACGACGTCGGGGACCGCGAGCACGTCGCTCGCGTTGTCGAGATCGTCGAGCTCGTACGACAAGACGCCGTAGCCCGTCTTCTTCACGAACAGCGCGTGGTGCAAGTCACGACGGACGTCCGCGATCTCGTACGTGCCGTCGGCGCGCGTGTGCGTGGCCTGCCAGTCGTGCTTCTGCGCCGGGCCGATGCCGAAGTACTCGAGCGCGGCGGCGGCGACGTACGCGTCCTCGACCGGCGCGCCGGTGCCGTCGATGACGCGCCCGCGCAGCGTCCGGCCGCGGGTCAGAGCGACTTCGACGAACTCGTCCACGGCCGGCTGCCGTGCATGGAGCTCGAGATCGATCCGTCCGTAGCCCTGCGCGCGCACGGCGAGCTCGTACAGGTCGTTCGCCGCGAAGCCGCGGAGCTCGAACTCGCCGCGCGCGTCGGTGCGAACCGTGCGGCGCATCGCCCAGCCTTCGCCGACCACGGCGTCCGCGATCGGCGCTTGCGTGTCGCGATCGACGACGCGGCCGCGCAGCACACGTCCGGTGTCGACTCGAATGTCCTGTTCGATCGAGCGGCCGGGCGCGAGCGTCAGCACGATCCATTGCGACCGCGCGTCGGCGATCGGAAACGCGGCGAACATCCGGTCGCCAGGCGGCAGCCCCTCGAAGCGGTAGCGGCCTTCGGAGTCGGTCTCGACGAACACGGCGTCGGCGGTCTGCTGGGAGGCGAGGTCGCGCGAGTAGTGCAGCTCGACGGTCGCACCCACGACCGGCGAGTCGTCGAGCTTGCGCAGCACGCGGCCGCTCAACGTCGCGCCTGCAGTGAGGACGATCTCGACGCGCTCACCGGCGTGGCAGTGCGAGGCCGCGCCGGGCGCGAATCCAGTTGCTTCGACCACGAGGTCGTACGAGCGTCCGGCCTCCAGCGGGATCACGAACTCGCCCGCTTCGTCGGTCTGCTGCTCGGCGATCCGAGTGCGCGACGCCGCGCGGATCGCGCGGTCGATGTCGACCGACTCGAGCTCCGCGAACGCGTGCTGCACGACGAGCACGCGCGCTCCCGCGACTGGCTTGCGATCGGCGTCGATCACGATGCCGTGCAGATCGCGGTCGCGATCGATCACGCGCACGGAGGTCGCCGGCGTCTCGGGCACGCTCGCGCCCGCGGGTGCGCGCTCGGCGAGAGCGGGCGAACTCTCCGCCGCCGCGAACGAACCCTCGCTCCCGAGCACCGCCGGTGCCGCGGCGGTGATCGCCGCGCCCGCGGGCTCGACGCCGTCGGCGTCGCGGCCGCTCCACCACCACCACGTCGCAACCGCGAGCACGAGGACGACTGCCACTGCCAACTTTCCGCCCATCAACGCACCTCCGGTGATCCACGGCGCCGCTTTGGCGCCATCGTCGAGTCCTGCCCAGGCAAGCGCGGCCCACTGGGCTCGCCCGCCGTCGTAGTCGTGGTCGAGCCGCGCGCGCAGCATCGCGAGCGCGCGCGAGAGCCGCTGCCGCGCGGCGTCGTGCGAGACGCCCTGGCGCTGCGCGATCGCGCGCGCGTCGAGGCCGTCGAAGTAGCGCAGCACGACCGCGCTGCGGTACGGCTCGTCGAGCGCGTGCACCGCGTCCGCGATCCGCTTGTGCAGCAGCGAGCGCTCGCCCAGGTCGCCGACGTCCGGCTCGCTCGCGCCGAGTTCTCGCGCACCGGGCTCGCCGCGCTCGCTCGCCCAGCGCGTCTCGTGCTCGCGGTGCGCCGATGCGTCGCGCCGCCCGCGCAGCGCGAGCCGCCGCGCGACGGTCGCGAGCCAGCCGCGCAGCCGGCCGTCGTCGACCGAG